>QHWF01000346.1 GCA_003222455.1 Acidobacteriota bacterium | reverse complement strand
CTTGCCGGCCTGCAGGATGGTGATGTCGCCGTCTTCATCGCCGAGATAGACCTTGCCGTCGGCAACGAGCGTCGAGGCCCAGACCGCGGCGAACATGTCGTGCGTCCAGTACTCCTGACCCGTCTTCGCATCCAGACAGTGGAGAAACCCGCTGAAGTCCGGCACGTATACCAGACCGTCGGCGATCGACGCCGTCGAGATCGATCGGCGGATTTTGTCGAAGCGCCATACGACCCCGCTCGTCGTGATGTCGCCCCGCTTGGTCGCGTCGATGCAGTAGAAATGCGCGACGCCTTCGCCATGTTCCGGATCCTGACCGTTCGCGATATACACCTTGTCTTCGAAAATCACCGGCGTCGCGATCAATTCGTTGCGCGTCTTCGGCCACACCGAGTCCTTCGGGTTCGTGTCGAACTCCCACAGCTTCTTTCCGGTCGCCGCCTCGTAGCCGCGCACCCAGCCGTCGCCCTGCGCGCTCACCACCTGGTCTACGCCGCCGATCTTTCCGACCGATGGCGTCGACCACTGCCCATGCAGGATGCGATCTTCAACCGAGTTGTCTTCCCACACCAGTTTGCCCGTGTTCTTGTTCAGGGCGATGATCGCGGGCGCCCGCGGCGACGGGATGTGGACATGGCTTTCGTCCTGGCCGTTCGAGGTGCTGACAAACACGAGGTCGCCGAGAATGACGGGCGACGAGTTCGACATGTTGTGCGGATACGAGCCGACTTCTTCCATCATGTCGAACGACCAGATGACGTCGGCGTCGAACTGGCCGGTGAGCTTTTCATCGGTGACCGGTCCGTCGTTCTTGCCGTCGCGGAAGCCGTTGATGTCGAGACACCAGACCACGCCGCGGTTGCTCGTGTAATAGAGGTGCGTGCCTTCGACCAGCGGCGACGCGGCGACGCCCTGATACGGCCAGTCGTTCGCGCGTCCCGACGACAGCTTCTCGTGCGTCTGCTGCCAGAGGAACTCGCCGGTCGCTTCGCGGAACGCCATCAGCACGCCGCGATCGCCGGGCTGCTTCGGATCGCGCAAGCCCTCGTTATTCGTCCCGACGAAGACCATGCCGCCGGCCACGACCGGATTGCCGTAACTCTGCGAGCCGAGCTCCGCCATCCATTTCACGTTCTTCTTCGTCTTGACGTCCCACTCGGTGGGCAGCCCCTTCATGTTCGAGACCATGTTGCGATCCGGTGTGCCGCCCCACATCGGCCAGTCGCCGGAGCCAGGGTCGGATGCGGAAAGACGTGAACCAGGAGCCGCGCTCGATGCGGCCAGTATCACGGTGATGAGAACGGTCCTCCACCACAACGGACACAATGGACGCGACGTAACATGTGTGCTCATTGGTTTGCCACGATCTTCAGATTGTCCACATACGCGCCGAATTCCGCGTCGACGAACAGTCCCGGCGCGCCCTGCCGGTTGCCGATCGGATCCACTTTGTCGATCACCCAGTCACCCGGTTCGGCGTCGCCCGTCGGCCAGGCCTTGCCCCGCGCGCGGACCTTGCCGTCGGGCATGTTCTCCACGCGCAACTTCAAGTGATACCAGGTATCCGCCTTCCAGGTGAACGGCTTGGTGACGGTCCGCTGCGTTTCAGGTTCCCAGGGTTCGAGTTTCAGTTGCTGGGCATTCCCGTAGAGCACCAGCGTGTAGCGCTGAGCCGTAATCCCGACATCCGCCATCTGGCGGCGCTTCGTCGGCGCCCGCACATCGGCCTCGACCGTGTAATTCGACCAATCCGTCGGTCCGATGAACGCCCGCAGCCGCTTGAAGATCGTGTTGTCCGGCGCCTTCTGCAACACCTTCCCGCCTTCGAGCGTCGTCACTGAAAATTTCCCGGCCGTGGCATTGATCCAGCCCGGTGGGACGGCGGCGTCGGCGTACGACTCGAACGTCTCGGTCCACGGGAGCGGATGGACGACGCGGGCGCGGGCTTCGCCGCTGAGAGCGCCCGCGGTCGCTTTGATCGTCCCCGCCTGCTCGATCGGATTGGCAGCAATGGACAACGATCCGTTCGCGACGGTGCCTTTGAGCCCCTGCAGCGACCAGGTAGCGGCCGTCTCTTCGCGCAGGAACCGGCCCTTCGCGTCGAACAGGCGCGCGTGCAGCTTCACCGTCTGTCCGGGTTTCAGCACCAGCTCGGTCGGCGCGACTTGAAGATATGCCGGATCGCCTTCACCTTTTTCCGCCGGTGCGTCCACGGCGTATCCGATCAACGCCGTCCGCGTCTTCGAACCAAAGGCGTACACGGCGTCGCTCGAGACGAAGAAGATGCGGCCGCGCGAGACGGCGGCGCCCGCCAGAACCGGTTCTGGCGTACCTTCCTGCTGCTGCGCGCTGTCCGTGCTGATCGGCAGCTCCACCTCGCTGAGGACTTCGGCCTTGTCCGCCGTCGGTCTCACGATGAAGAACTTGCCGCTTTCGGTGCCGACGTACAGCTTGCCGTCGGCCAGTACGAGCGGCGCCTTCTGAACGGTTCCGAGCGACTGTCGCCACAGCTCTCGCCCGCTCTCGAGGTCGTAGGCCTTCAGCCGCGATCCATTTTCAATCTGATACACGCGGCTTCCGTCGATCACCGGCGACGAGAAGCCGAACTGGTCGCCCTTCACTGCCCATTTCGTCGTCTTGATGTCGCCGTTCTGCGATCCGTCGATGGCGGCAATCATGCCGAGCTCGCTGGTATCGAGGTTCTCGTCGCCATGCGACACGATCACGTTCGTTCCCTTGACGACGACGCCGGTGTTGATGGCGCGTTTGGCGGCGACGAAGCTCCAGACTTTTTCACCGGTCTGTGGCTTCATCGCGTGAACGGCGCCGTCGCCCGTGCCGGCGATGAGCAGGCGCAGGCCGTTGATCGTCGCAATCGTGGGCAGCGCGTACGCCGTGTCGTACGGACGCCCGCCCGGCGTGGACACCCAGACGATGTCGCCGGTCTTCTTGTCGAGGGCGAGAAACCGGTGCGCGCGATTGCCCTGCGTGCCCCAGCTCGAGATGGCGGCGCTCACGATGACGAGATCGCCGTCGATGATCGGCGACATCGTGCGACCGCCGTGCGTCGTGAACGCGGCGAACTCTTCGCCGACCGAACGCTCCCAGAGCAGCTTGCCGTCCTTGCTCAGGCCGACGACGAGCGCGCAGCCGCCAAGCGCGTAGATATTGCCGGTGTCCGGATCGGCCGCTGGCGACGCCCAGCCGACGCGGTGCGGTGGGATGTCGCTCTGAAACACGTTGAACTTGTACTCCCACACCATCTTCCCGGTGTCGGCGTCGAGCGCCATGACGCGCTCCTGCATTGCGGCCCCGCGCCCGGCCGGGTTCTGCACATAAACGCGGTTGCCCATCACGATGGGCGCCGACCGGCCGCCGAACGGCGCGCGCCAGAGGAAATTCTGGCCATTGATCGCCCATTTATCGATGAGCCTGGTTTCCGGCGAGACGCCGTCCCGATTGGGGCCGCGGGCTTCGGGCCAGTCGCCGAGGGCCACTCTGCGGGGACCCTGCGCCGAGCCGGTCAGTGCTGCCAGCGTCGCCAGCGCGAACGCCAGAGCCATGAGGCACAGGTTTCTCAGCATCGTCTTCATCGCTCGATCTCCTTACGACACTCGACACGTATCCGTTTCACGCTGCACCCACCCGAAAATGCAACCACGAAGTCACGAAGACGCGAAGAACGCACGAAGAATGCCCTCGAGAGAGCGAACCTCACGATCAACGCAGAGGCCGCAAAGGACGCAAAGAAAACGTGTGTCTCAGC
Source organism: Acidobacteriota bacterium (assembly GCA_003222455.1). GTDB lineage: Bacteria > Acidobacteriota > Vicinamibacteria > Vicinamibacterales > CAVVIG01 > QHWF01. The sequence goes on along the minus strand of QHWF01000346.1, from coordinate 5,311 downwards.
GGCCTTCGCGGCCTTTGCGTTCCAACGGTGGCGTCACATACTTTTACACGCTCCTAGAAACTCACCCCAGCTCGTACCCCGAACGTCCTTGGTGCCCCGTCCTCGCCGACGAACCCGGACCGCGCAAGGCCCGGATACGGGAACGCGACCGGCACGTAGCGGGTGTCGAAGGCGTTGCGGACCCAGACCTCGCCGAAGGTGTGCTTCGCCCGCAGGCCGGCGCGAAGGTTCGTCAGCGTATAGGCGCCTTGGCCTGCGGTGTTCGGGTCGTCGTATTCGTAGGCGCCGTAACAGATGGCCTCGGCCCGTGTGATCAACGACACTGCGCCGCGAAGCGGCCGCACGTACTGCACGCCGAAGTCGGCGGTGTACCTCGGCGTGTTCGCGAGCCGGTTGCCGCTGACGTCGATGCCGTTCGATCTGCTGCCGCCGGCGAACCGCGCGTGCGTGAACCCCGCGGCGCCGAACAGATCGAGTCCGGCGTCGGGCCGCGCATGCACCTCCACTTCGGCGCCGGTGCTGCTGGCGCCCGCGGCGTTGGCGACAAAGAACTGCGCCGGCACCAGCGGATTGGGCACGTTCACCTGCAGGTCCTGCCAGTCGATATAGAAGGCGGCGACGTTCGCCGACAGGCGATCCGCGAGCGTGGAGGTCTTCAGGCCGCCCTCATAGTTCCAGCTGTGTTCCTGCCCGTAGGCTTCGGCGCCGAGCGGCGACGCGGCATTGAAACCGCCGGCCTTGAACCCGCGTGCGACGGTGCCGTACAGCGTGGCGCCGGGCGCAACGCGATACCCGGCCGCGAACTGGGGCGACACATCCGAGAAATCTCTTTCGGCCGTCACGGCCACCGCCGGCGCGATCGCCGGCGTGAAGAACGTGTTCAGGTCCGCCTTCTTGTTCTCCCGATCGCCGCGCGCGGCGATCACGAGATCGAGCTTCTTCGAGACCGTGAACGTTCCCTGAACGTAGACGCCGACACCGCGATCGTCGAGGGCGGCCTTCGGCGAATGCTGACTGACCGGAACGTTCAGAAACTGGGAGAGCACAAACGGCGAGAAGTTGTTCACGGCGTCCTGTGTGTAGGCCTGCGTGAACACGAACATGCCGGCCTGCCATTTGAACGTCACGCGATCCGAGACCGCGATCGGCGCGGCTTTCGCCGACGAGAAGCGCGCCTCCTCCGTGAACTGGAAGTCGTCTTCCGCATTGTTGCGGGTGATGAGCGGCTGCGGCGTGTAATCGAGATCGGTGAGGTCTGTGGTTTTCCACTTCAGGAACCCGGTCGTCGTCGCGACATCGATCGACCGTCCGGCGTACGCGATCTGGATCGTCGGGGCGAGGATGTCGCGGTGCGTGAACCCTTCGACATCGCGCGCCGCGTGAAACGGCCGCGCGCGGAGGCTGGCGAGATCGTTCAGCGCGTAATCGCCGTCGCGCGCCCGTTCGCCGCTGAACATCGCCCGCACGTCCCATTGCGCCGATGGCTTCCACAGCACCTGGCCTTTGCCGAAGAACGCGGATCGCGAGTCGAGATCCCGGCCGGTCACGTCGTTCTTCGTGAAACCTTCGCGTCCCGCGTACCCGAACGCAATCCCGGCCGCAAGCTTGTCCACGATGAGCGGTCCGGATGTCGCGCCGCGCACGTCGCCGGCGTTGAAATTGCCATACGGACCGATCAGATTGCCCGTCCACTTCTGCAGCGACGGCCGCGCGCTCGTGATGTTGATCACGCCGCCCAGGGCGTTCCGTCCGAAGAGCGCGCTCTGCGGCCCGCGGACGAATTCAACCTGATCGACGTCCAGGAACTCGATGCTCGACGAGTTGGCGTTCAGCTGCGGCACGCCGTCGATGTAGCTGGTGATGCCCGGGTTCGTCGGGCTCGCACCGATTCCCCGGATCCGCGGGTTGCTCAGCTTTCGCGCCGTGAACTCGTTGAAGAAGATGTTCGGTGCAAACCATCCCGCCTCACTGACGGTCCGAAGAGCAGCGCTTGTTAACGTTTCGCTCAGGACCGCTGTCACACTGACAGGGAGGTTCTGCGGATCCTCCGGTTCCTTTTGTGCCGTCACCGTAATCGGCGGCAGCGTCGTCGTCAGCGGCGGTTGTGCGAGCGCCTGACCGGACGAGAGCAGCACGACGATTACGCCCGCGTGAAGGGATCGCTTCGGCATCCGCGAATTCTCCCATATATTTGGGGTCTGACCCGGGGGTCTGACCCCGGGGTCAAACTCTATTGCCCGTGGTTGAGGGACTTCTCTTATGACGCTGCGTCCGGCGTTGACGCTCGTGTTCGTTCTTGGGACTCTGGTGTCCACACTCACACAATCCGCGACCGCGGACTGGCCACAATGGCAGGGGCCCGATCGTAACGGATTGTCAACCGAAACCGGGCTGCGCAAGCAATGGCCCGCCGGCGGCCCGCCGCAGCTCTGGACCATTGCGACGCTCGGCGGCGGCTACGGGTCCATCGCCGTCAAAGGCGATCAGATTTTCGTTCAGGGCGCCAGGGACCATCAAAGCATTGTCTACGTCCTCGGCCGCGCGAACGGGCGCGGACTCTGGTCGAAGGCGATCGGGCCCGCCGGCACCAACGATCGCGGATCGGGCCCGCGGGGAACGCCGACGATCGACGGCGATCGCATGTACGTGTTGACGGAGAGTGGTCAGCTTGCCTGTCTGCGGATCCAGGACGGGAGCGAAATCTGGCAGCGCAACATCCTGCGCGACTTCAGCGGCCGGCAGATTCCATGGCTGATCAGCGAGTCGCCGCTCGTGGACGGCAATCACGTGATCGTGACGCCCGGCGGTCCGCGCGCGGGAATCGTCGCGCTCGACAAGCTGTCGGGCAGGACGGTGTGGACGAGCGATCAGTTGAGCGACGAAGCCGGATATGCGTCGCCGATTGCCGGCGACGTCCAGGGTGTGCGCGTGTACATGACGCTCACGTCGAGCGCCGGCGTCGGGGTCCGCGCCTCGGACGGCAAGGTGATGTGGCGGTTTCAGCCGGTCGCGAACGGAACGGCGAACGTCGCGACGCCGGTGTTCGCCGACAACAAAGTGTTCTACACGTCGGCCTACGGCACCGGCGGGGCGCTGCTCGGGCTCTCGGCCCAGGACGGCGAGGTGAAGGCGCAGCAGATTTACTTTACCCGTGAGCTGCAGAACCATCACGGCGGCGTCGTCCTGGTGAACGGATTTCTTTATGGCTTTCACAACTCGATTCTCGTGTGCCTCGAGTTCGCGACCGGCAAGGTCCAGTGGCGCGACCGCAGCGTCGGGAAGGGTTCGCTCACCTACGCGGACGGCAACCTCTATATCCTGAGCGAAGACAACGTCGTCGGTCTCGCCGCCGCATCGCCCGCCGGTTATCAGGAAAGAGGCCGCTTCAAGATCGCGGATCAGGGGTTACCAAGCTGGGCGCATCCGGTCGTGAGCGGGGGAGTGCTCTATATCAGAAATCAAGGGACTCTGGCCGCGTACGATATCAGAGCGCGGTAAGAATTCGGAATCTGGCATTCGGAATCTGGAGTTCGTTCAACGCGGACGTCCGACAAGGGGAATGGCTGACGATCAAAGCCGCGTGCCACGCGAACCGGCGCGGGCAGGCGCGGGTGAGGTTTTCTCACTCGTTCACGAGCTGACAACCGACGCCCTGCGATATTGGGAGCTCCGTCGGATTCTGTACAATCTGTTGCTGGCTGCTATTGTCGTTGCCCATTTCGTCGCGGCGTGGCCCGGCTCACGCACGACGGGGACGTTCGACGGCGTGCTTGGCCTGTTTCTCCTGACGGTTCTCGCGAACGTTGCCTACTCCGTCGTGTACATCGCCGACGTGTTCATTCAGTTTTCAGGTTTCCGGGCGTCCCGTCTCGTGTGGCGCCGGATCTTGATGCTGATCGGATTTGTGTTTGCGGCAATTCTGACGCACTTTTTCGCGAGCGGCATCTTCACTGGAAGCGCCAGGTTGAACCCGATCGGGCACATCACCCACCATTCGTCCAGCCGGCCGACCGCAGGAATCACGCACGATGTTCGGCCGTGGTAAACGCTCCAGCCACGGGCGGACGCCGGACGCCGAGCTCCGCTGCTTGTTCTGCAACAAGTCACAGAACGATGTGCGCAAGGTGATCGCCGGACCGGCGGTGTTCATCTGCGATGAATGCGTGAGCGTGTGCAACGACATCCTTCTCGACGATGCCCGCACGTCCAATCATGCGCGCATTTCCGACGATACCCGCGTTTCCGGCAGCGCTTACTCTGTACCGCCGCGCAGCGCAGACCGCGAGGGACGCGGCGAACAGCCGTCATATCCGGTGATGTGCGCGATGTGCGGTCTGCCGGTCATGCTCGATGACGCGTTAGGTATTGCGGAGCGCGGGTTCCTCTGTGCTGGATGTGTGACCGCCGTAGAAGCTGCAATCGCCCGGCGCAATGGCGGGTGACGGGAACGGAGGCGACGGAGGCAACGGGATCACACAGAGAAACTGAGCAACGGAGAACAACAATAACCTACCTGTACGATCAGTTGCGGTAGTCGGTCAGCTTGAAACCTTCGACCATCCAATCGCGCGCTTACGCAATCAGTTCGTCACGTCAGCGGCCACCACCAGCGTTTACGCTTCGCCATCGTCGTGAAGGCCATCTTGACGTCGATCTGCACCAGGACAGCTTTCCCGTCCTTCTTCCCCGGCTCGAAGCGCCATTGTTGCAGCGCTTTTCGCGCCACCTCGTCGAGACTCTCGTCCAGCGACTGGACGACTTCGATGTTCGTCGGTACACCTTCTCGATCGACGACGCATTGCAGAAGCACGGCTCCGCTGATGCGGCGCCTCATGGCGTCGGCTGTGTAATTCGGTCTGACATCCGTGACGAGTTTCGGCAGTGAGACACCATTGCCCGGCTTGTAGATGGTGTCGTCCTGGTGCGCCAGCATCGGGCCGACTGAGCCGAACGACAAGGCAACCAAAACCATAAAGGTCTTCATGCGCCCTCGCGATGTCACCCGGGCAGGGCGACAATCAATGCTCCAGCCGTAATTCACCATCCCGCTTCCCTCGCAGACGTCAGGCGGAGCGTCTGGTAGCAGGCTGCTGAAAAACGCAGCCTGAAGTGAAAAGTTAAAACAGAAAAGTCAAAAGCAGGCGGAAAATCGCACTTTTCTGTTTTAGCTTTTCAGTTTTAACTTCAGGTCGGCGCCTTTTTCAGCGACCTGGGTGCAGGCGGCCCGAAATTGTACAGCGCGATCGCCGCCGCGTGATTCTCTCCGTTTCTCTGCGTCTCTGTGTAATACCGTTATCTCCGTCCCCTCTGT
>QHWF01000210.1 GCA_003222455.1 Acidobacteriota bacterium | reverse complement strand
ACCCGAATCAGTTTGACGGCCACGCCAGCCTTTTGCAGGGCCGCGTCCATGATCTCGGATTGTTGAAAAGGCACCGTTTTGTCCGCGTCGCCGTGAATGAGCAGGAATGGCGGGTCATCCGGCGTCACATGCGTGACCGGGGATGCTTGCTGGTACTGTTTGACGGCCAGCGAGGGTGTGGCGGCGTTGGGCGAAGGAGGCCTGATGCCCGTAGCGAGCGTGATTGCAACGGTACCTTCTCGCGTATCGATCTTCGCCAGGTCAGTGGGAGGGTAGAAGGCCACGACGCATTGAACCTTCGAGCTCTCCCGTTCGACCGGATCAGACGCGGCGGGATCGCCCTTGCCGTCGAGCGTTCCCAGCATGCTGACGAGATGGCCGCCGGATGATCCGCCGAGCGCGCCAAGGCGATCGGCGCGAATGCTATGAAGCGCGTTGCGCGCTGCACGTCCTCGATGATGTCGGGGACATGGAAGCGCGGGGACGCCCGGTGGGTGATCACGAAGACGGTGTAGCCTGCAGTGACCAGCTTCTGTGTCGCTGGCCGAAATTCCTGTGACTGTTTGAGCAGATTCGCGTCGTAGCCCAAATCGCGATACCAGCCACTGCCGTTGATCACGACGATGCCCAGGCCGTTGGACGTGGCGGGCTTGTACACGTCCATCAACAACGCGAGGCCGGAATACGTGGCGAACACCACGTTCGTCTCAACGGACGATTCCGCCGCGAACGAAACGGCGGAAAGCATTACGAACAGCGCCAGAAGCGCAGATCGCCTGGATGCATTGAGAACGATTCGGGTTGTCAACATGCTGCTCCCTCCGAGAAAAGTCGGTTACTCCTGGCGAGCTGACGGGAGACTGGCACCGTCCTGCTTCGACGCGGGCGAGTCCGGTTGGTTATACATTATCGTTCGAGGACGTCGGTGCTGTCGCCGACCTGCAGGTATTAGAGCGATGGCCGAAACGGGGAAGCGCGGCTGCGCCCCGGCGGATGCTGGTTCGCGCGGCTGCTGGTTTCATGTACTCGTCTACGGACTTGAAGTGATACATTTCCGGGGAATCCCGAGCGAGAGGAGGTTTCCGTGCTGCGAACAGTTCGGATCGGTCACGCAGTGGCCGCTATCGTGTGCCTTGGGTTCGTCTTTGGCGTCTCTGTCGATTGGATCGGTCACGCGCAGCAGCCCGCCGCGCCTGCCGTCGCCGCACAGCCGCCCACGGGCATTCCGATCGAAGCCGCGGGATTTGTCGGGAAGACAGCGACGCTCGATACGACGGGTTACTCTGTTGGCCGGCGGATTTTTGCGCCAGGCTCGCACAACGCGACGTGGCATATGCACACGGCCGGGCAGTTGATTTTTGCCGAATCCGGCCACGGCCGCTTTCAGATAAAGGGCCAGCCCATCCACGAGCTCGCGCCCGGCGACAGCGGGTACATCCCGCCGGGTGTGATGCACTGGCACGGATCGGTGCCGAACGAGAGCTTCACCATGACGTTCATCACGATGGGGGTCAGCACCACGTCGCAGGGGGAGGCGCTGACCGAGGACGTGTACCTCGGAAGGAAATAGGGGCGGATGATCGAGGGTCATTGAAGCTTCACGTAAAATCCTCGCGGGAGAGCCGTCATGGATCGTCGCGACTTCATCAAGACAAGCGTCATCCTGCTCGCCATGTCGCGCCGGCCGGCCTACGCCGAGCAGCTTGCCGAGAGTCGCAAACGGGTCGGCCTCATCGGCGCGGGTTGGTACGGCAAGACCGATTTGCTGCGCCTGATCCAGGTGGCGCCGGTCGAGGTCGTGTCGCTGTGCGACGTCGATCGACATATGCTGGCCGATGCGGCGGCGCTCGTCGCTTCGCGCCAGGTGTCGCGCAGGACGCCGCGCACGTTCACGGACTATCGCGAGATGCTGCGCGAGCGCGACCTCGACATCGTGCTTGTCGTCACGCCGGATCACTGGCATGCGCTGCCGATGATCGAAGCGGTGCGGTCGGGTGCCGATGTCTGGGTCCAGAAACCCCTCAGCGTGGATATTGTCGAGGGGCAGGCGATGCGTGCGGCGGCGCGCAGGCACCAGCGCGTCGTGCAAGTCGGCATGCAGCGCCGCAGCACGCCGCATCTGGTACACGCACGCGACCGCGTGATCCGCGAAGGACATCTCGGAAAAATTGGCCTCGTCGAGATCTACTGCTACTACCACATGCGGGCGACGGAGAATCCACCGGACACGCAGCCGCCGGACTATCTCGATTACGAGATGTGGACCGGGCCGGCTCCGATGCGTCCGTACAACGATCTCGTACACCCGCGGCGCTGGCGTGCCTTCATGGAATACGGCAACGGCATCATGGGCGATATGTGCGTCCACATGCTGGACATGGTGCGCTGGATGTTGGAGTTGGGGATGCCGGCGCGCGTCAGCTCGTCCGGCGGCATTCTCGTCGACAAGGCCAGCAAGGCGAACATCTCCGATACGCAGACCGCGACGTTCGAGTTCGGCGATCTGCCCGTGGTGTGGACGCATCGCACGTATGGTGACGCACCCGATCCGGAGTATCCCTGGGGTGCCACGTTTTACGGCGACAAGGGCACACTCAAGGCGAGCGTGATGGGCTACCATTTCACGCCGTCCGGCAAAGGCGGTTCGCCGATCCACGAGGATGTCGTCTATGAGCTCGATCAGTTTCCGGAGGATCGAACCGAGAAGGACCTGGAGCGCCACGTCGCGCCCGCCATCCGCGCACACATGAAAAACTTCCTCGAGTGCATCGCGTCCCGCGGCACGCCCGTCGCGGACATCGAACAGGGATACATGTCGGCTGCCGCGTGCATTCTCGCCAACCTGTCGATGCGCCTCGGGCGGTCGCTCGAGTGGGATCATGCGAAGAGCGTGGTCGTGAACGATCCTGAGGCGAACAAGCTGCTGCGCCGGCCGTATCGTTCGCCGTGGGTGCACCCGGAGGTGACGACCGTGTAGGAGCGTGTCCGACTAACCGACGTGGAACGCAAAGGCCGCGAAGGCCGCAAATAAATCCTGTCTTGCTTTGCGTCCTTTGCGACCTCTGCGTTCGATCGTGACGTTCTCAAGGCGGATGTGTTCTCTGTGAACTTTCAAACCGACGCAGGGAGACTTGCCATGGATACCGTCTCACGCAGAAAGTTCCTCGCCACAGGCACCATGTTGCTGACTGCGCGATCGTATGCGCGGATCGCGGGCGCGAACGACCGGATCCAGATCGGCCAGATTGGCTGCGGCCACCGCGCGTCGGGCCACCGGACGATGCTCAAGCTGTCCGCCGCAACCGATCCGAATTTCGACCTGCGCAGCGTCTGCGATCTCTGGTCGGTGAACCGCGAGAGAGCCGCCGACGATGCACAGCGGCTGTTCGGGAAACGGCCGAGGACGTTCCAGTATTCAGAGGAGATGCTGGCCGATCCGGATCTGGACGCGGTGATGATCGGCACCGGGGATCACCAGCACGCGAGAATCCTGGCGGAAGTCGTTCGCGCCGGCAAGGACTGCTATTGCGAGAAGCCGATGGCCAACACGCTGGAGGATGCAAAGTTGGCGCGCGCGGCGGTCCTGGCGAGCAGGCAGGTGGTGCAAATGGGATCCCAGTGGCTCAGTTGCCCGTACCAGCAGCGGGTGCGGGAGATCATCCGGAGCGGCAAGCTGGGCAAGATCGTCTCGATCGACCAGGGCTGGAACTACAACGGCCCGCGCTGGCATGTTCCCAAAGACGAAAACGTGGCCGCGATCCGCGAGCGCGATACGGATTGGAAACGATGGCTGCTGGGCCGGCCGGAGCGTCCTTTCGATCCGCGCGTCTATTTTGAGTTCCGTATCTTCAAGGATTTCTCAGGCGGCATCACCGATCAGTGGTACAGCCATGGCGCCGGGCTCGCGCACTTTTACCTCGATACGTTCATCCCGGACGACACGGTCTCGAATGGCGGCATCTTCGCCTGGCATGACGTCCGCGAGAACCCCGACACATTCCAGTGTGTGTCGACCTTCTCGAAGAACGAGGTGCTCTACACCTACGGCACCACGTTTGGAAACGGCTACGGCGATCACACGGTGATTCGCGGCACCAAAGGCACGCTGTATTCGCCCGGCGGCGAAGGCAGCCCGCAGTGGTGGTTCGTGCGCGAGCCCCGCAGCGGCTGGGGATCGAACATCGTGTTCGATTTGCACGCCAGCAGCAAGCCGGAACCGGTGCTGCTCCCGGGCGGGACGGAAGCGCCGCCCATCAAACAGGACGACAACCTGAAAGCCCACACGGACAATTGGCTCGCGTGCATGCGGAACAGGAAGACGCCCAACGGAAGCATTGACACCGGGTTCGCCCACGCGGTCGCGGTGATCATGGCGACGCGGAGCTATCGCGAGGGCCGGAAAATGTATTGGGATCGGACGCGCGAGGAGATTGTGGACCACCTGGCTTCCACGTGACGGTGTAAATGCCACGAGCCCTTGATCCGCCACTGACCCTGCTGATCAGGACGGGCGGCTCGCACGAAACGCGAATCCTCGACCCAGCGGTCCGAGTCACGGCAAACACGATCACGGTTCCATCAGTCACGGGCGAGCCCTTGTCATCGGCCAGCTGTCCGGTAATGGAGGTGAATGTTTGGTATGCCACCGTCTTCGGTGCGCACCCGTCCTGTGACGGGTGCCTCCGGTGGAACCTGTCAGCGTCACGTTGTCTACGTCAACGCCATCAACCGTGATTGGCAGAATCGCGACCTCTGGTTCAATGGTCTCCCGTCTGGATGACGCGCCCATCATGTAATCACCAGGTGGAGAGGCTTTCCTTGCTCGAGAGGGCGCCGCTGCCCGTAGCGGAGCGGCAGATACCCGCTGCGCGTTACCTGGAGCATGTAACGACCTTCTGGAAGATCGTTCACCTCATACTTGCCGTCGGCCGCGGCGGATTCGCTCGTTGCGCCTCACCGACTGCAAACGAGCGTGATAGAGAGACTGCGATGATGCTTAACGCGGCCAGCCGGATGGAGAAATGAGCATTCATGTTCGCCCCAGCCAATCTCGGATGGAGACTACGTGTTCAACGCGGCTGACTTCGGGACGATATCGGTCTGCAGAGCAGGATCAGCCGCCGGGATGTCCGTCGGAGTCAGGCCGAGCTCCCGACGAACAATGTTGCACCCCTGCGCGATGGCGGTCGCCTTGTAAAAGGCAATCTCGCGGTTGCAGCCCTGCCGGCCGAACCCGCAGTCGCTCGACACGATCAACTGCTCGGGCGCGATGTAGGTGAGCGCGGTACGGATCGCGTCAGCCACGTCCTCCGGGCGATCGGCCTGCAACGTCCGATGGCTGACCGCACCGATGCAGATTTTCTTGGGCAACCTGCCCTTGTACTCGCCGAACAGCTCGATATCCTTGAAGTGGCGATCCCTGGTTTCCAGCGTCCAGACGTCGCCCTTCATCTCGTGCAGGTACAGCTCGAACGAGGCTCTGTAGCTCGTGTCTTCCATCACGCGCTGCATGTTCGGATTGCCCCAGCACGTGTGGATCCAGATCTCGACGTCGTCGAGGCCACGCACCTCGCGGTTGTAGCACTCGACCATGAACTTCACCTTGTCGTCCGTGGCGCCGAAGGTGTTGGCCATGAAATGGAGCGTCGGCTCCTCGATCTGAATCGAGCGGCAGCCGGCGTCGCGCAGCGCCAGCAGCTCGGTATTCATCGCGACGGCCATGTCCCAGACCACTTCGCGACTGTCCTTGTACTTGCTCGTGTGGATGTCCAGAAACAGGCCCATCACCTGCGAACAACACGTGCCGAAGCGAACGGGTTTGCGGGACTTGCTCTGGGCCATCCGCCAGATCTTCGGGTAGTCGAGCGGCCGATGTTCGATGGTGCCGGTCACGCGCGGCCAGCGCCACGCCGTGTAGATCTCGTTGGGCGGCGTGCCGGGCGGATAACGCAGCCACGGGCTGCGGGTCTCTTCCGACTGCAGGTGATCGCCTTCGAAGCCGGCCCAGCGCTGGAGCGGGTAGTGATGCCAGCTCCTGCCGGCGAAGTCCTCGTCACAGTGGAAGTCGCCGTGCGTGAGAATGTCGAGTCCGGCTCGTTCCTCGTCGCCGATCACGACGGCGAGCGCGTCCTGGAACTTCTCGCGGAAGCGAACGTCCAGCATGCAGGTGTCGAGCGGCCTGCCCCACATGCTGACGTCGAACCACCGCGGCCGCGGCCAGGAGCCGGTCACCGTGCTCGGAAGGATGACATCGTGAGTGACCGTGAACGCCATGTCCCCCTCGCGTGGTGATTCTACAGGACTATTGACATCACCCACGTGTTTTGCGCCCACTCCTGTGCGAAGGCCACAGGAGCAGGCATGGCTGGAGACAAGTCAGAAACTATCCGGGGCACGCTCGATTTGATGGTCTAGGAGCGTGTCTGAGAAACGAGAACACGCTCCTAGTAGGCCGGCTTCGCCGGCGAAAATCAGCCACAATGTGAAAATCATTGTGCGCGTAGCGCGCCTACTAGGAGCCCGTTCGCTATTATTCGGACGGGCTCCTAGCGCGGATCAGGAGTTCGAGCACGAGCTCGTCACGCATCTCGAGATGCTGACCGACGAGAACATCCGGCGCGGGATGGCCCCGGACGCAGCCAGGCGCGCCGGCCGCATCCGGTTGGGAGGGCTCACCCAACTCCAGGAAGCCAACCGCGAGCTCCGGGGCCTGCCCGTCATCCACATGTTCCTGCAGGACACACGCTTCGCCTTCCGCATGCTGCGCAAGAATCCCGGCTTCACGGCCGTGGCCGTCGGACACCTGCTCTTCAACGTCTCGACCAGTGACCCCGCCA
>QHWF01000209.1 GCA_003222455.1 Acidobacteriota bacterium | reverse complement strand
TTCAGGGCGAGGGCGGCTACGTGGTAGCGCCGGATCAGTTCCTGCAGCGCCTCCGTGCGCTCGCCAGCACGCACGGCATCCTGCTCGTGGCCGACGAAGTCCAGTCGGGCATGGGACGATCCGGGAAGATGTTCGCCATGGAATTCAGCCGGGTGGAGCCCGACATGATGGCGATGGCCAAGGGTATCGCCTCCGGGCTGCCGCTCGGCGTGGCGGTGGCGCGCAGTGGCCTGATGGCCTGGCCGCCCGGCTCGCACGCCAGCACGTTCGGCGGCAATCCGGTGTCGTGCGCGGCAGCCCTCGCCACCCTGAAGCTGTTGAAGGATCGGCTGATCGCGAATGCGGCCGATGTGGGTGGATACCTGATGGACGGGCTGAACGCATTGATGGCGAAACATCCGCTCATCGGGGATGTCCGCGGGCGCGGATTGATGGTAGGCGTGGAGCTCGTGCGGAATCGGCAGACGAAGGAGCGGGCTGTCGAGGAACGCGATGCCGCGGTGAATGGCGCGTTCGCGCGCGGATTGCTGCTGCTCGGCGCAGGGAAAAACGCGATCCGGTTCTCGCCCCCGCTGGTGATCACGCGGGCGCAGGCTGATATCGCCGTCCGGATCTTCGACGACACGTTGACGGAGATCGAGCGGCGGGGACGGTAACGGCAGCGATTTGACCGAGGCTGTCGTGACCACGATTCATCACGAAGACACGAAGTTGCAGGAAGTCACGAAGCAATGTAAGTACGTTGAACCTTCGTGTTCTTCGTGTTCCTTCGGGGCTTCGTGATAAGCCGTAATCTGGCCCAGGATTTGCTGGACCGCGGCAGCATGTCGGACCGTCGTATCGCCTTGGGGAAAACGGGCGAAGATCTCGCCTGCCGGGAGCTGGAACGCCGCGGGTACGCAATAGTTGCGAGGCGGCATCGGCGGCGCGGTGGCGAATTGGACATCATCGCCCGCGATGGACCGACGCTGGTGTTCATCGAGGTCAAGGCGCGCGACGACCGATCGTTCGGCGAGGCGGCCGAGGCGGTGACTGCGCGCAAGCGCCGGCGGATTGTGCGGCTCGCCATCGACTACGTCATGCGACACCATCTCGCCAACGTCCCGTGCCGGTTCGACGTCGTCTCGATCCATTTCGACGCGGGGCGGCCGGCCATCGAGATTTTTCAGAACGCGTTCGATGCCGGAATTACGTAAGGATCCCGTCACTGGACGCTGGGTGATCATCTCGACCGATCGCCAGAAGCGGCCGAACGACTTCCGTTTCGATCGGGCGGCGACGATCGGCCGCGATCAGTGTCCCTTCTGTCCCGGCCGCGAATCGCTGACGCCGCCCGAGGTGCTGTCGTATCGACAGCACGGCGGCTCGGCGAACAGGCCGGGCTGGGACGTGCGCGTCGTGCCGAACAAGTTTCCTGCCCTGCAGGTCGAAGGCACGCTCGATCGCGAAGGCGAGGGGATCTTCGATCGCATGAACGGGATCGGCGCGCACGAGGTCATCATCGAGACGCCCGACCACGGCCGGACGCTGGCGTCGATGTCCGAGCCGGAGATCGAGCGCGTCCTGTCCGCGTATCGCGACCGGATGCTGGATCTGAAGCAGGATCGGCGGCTGCGCCACATCCTCATCTTCAAGAACCATGGCGCCGCGGCGGGCGCCACGCTGGAGCACAGCCACTCGCAGCTGATCGCGCTGCCGATCGTGCCCGACTTCGTCCGCGAGGAAATCGAGGGCGCGCGGCGGCATTTTGCCGAGAAGGAACGCTGCGTGTTCTGCGACATCCTCCGCCAGGAGCTCGTGGATCGCCCGCGAGTGGTCGCCGAGAATGCGGATATCGTGGCGCTGGCGCCCTACGCGCCACGCTTCGCGTTCGAGACGTGGTTGCTGCCCAAGCGGCATGCGTCGCGTTTCGAGCATGCGCCCCGGCACGAGTACGAGAACCTGGCGCGGCTGCTCAAGCTGCTGCTGCAGCGCGTGGACCGCGCGCTCGAGAGGCCCGCGTACAACCTGATCGTGCACACCTCGCCGTTCTCGGAGGACACGTCGGAGGTGTATCACTGGCATCTCGAGCTGATGCCGAGGCTGACGAGCGTCGCCGGCTTCGAATGGGGGACCGGGTTCTACATCAACCCGACGTCGCCGGAGGAGGCCGCGCGCGTGCTGCGTGCCGTCAAGCCTTAAAACGGTTTTGTTCTGCGAGTTCTGCGGTTTCTGCGTTGAATGTCGTGCTGTGTGGCCGCGTCGGTCAGTCGGACACGCAGCCAGGGAATGTGAACCTTGAAAGCCAACCCGGCCGTGTGTTAGGTTGAAGGTTCGGGCGGGAATAACTCAGTGGTAGAGTGCGACCTTGCCAAGGTCGAAGTCGCGGGTTCGAATCCCGTTTCCCGCTCCAACCTTTCTCGTCAGCCGCGCGGGCCTTCCGTAAGGCCCGCGAGTCCCTTACGAGCGGCCTTCGCGGCCTTCGCGTTCCAGGGCGGCGTCACTTGGTCGGACACGCTCGCAAGAATACCGCGGCGGGTTGTTGTGTCGACGACACCGGAAACAGGTTCTTCGCGCCGAGCTATCCCTCCTCAGTAAATGACGCGGACGCCGACCTGCGCCATCCGCGGCTGATAGAACAGCGTGCTCGAGAAGCCGGGCTTCAGGTAGGTCGAGGTGCCGAACACCGCGCCGTACGACGTCGGGTTGTAGTTGGCGGTGTTGAAGATGTTGAACACGTCGAGCATGCCCTGCACGGTGGCACGGCCCGTGATCCTGAAGTTCTTGACCAGACGCAGGTCCACCTTCCTGTCCCAATAGAGGGAGCGCTCGCCGTTCTTCGTCAGGACGGCGCCGCTCGCGTTGAGCCATCGCCCCGCGCCGGTGCCGAACGGATCCAGGTTGGTCGAGATGTTGATCGGACGGGGCGAGCCGGCGAAGACGATCGTCGACAGATTGAAGTTCAGCGGCAGGTATGTCGTGGCGTTCAGGGACAGACGGTGACGCTGATCCGCGACCGTGTAGGAGTACTCGTCCTCGACATCGAAGGGATTGTTGACTGCGCCGAACCGGTTCGCGTCGGTGCTGCCCTTCGTCCGCGACAGCGTGTAGCTGCCCTGGACATCGAAGTGTCCGCCGGGCCCGCGCCGTCCGGTCATGCCGAGCTGCAGAGCGTCGTACTGTGAGTGGCCGGTCGATTCGTATCGCGTGATGTTCACGAACTGCGGATACGGACGGCCGGCGGCGGATGGATTGATCGGGATGCCGAGCGCTGTATTCTCGAAGAAATTGATGCTCCTCGACATCTGGATGTTCCGGCCGGCCTGGTGCACGACGTCTGCCTGCAAGGCGTACCGGCTGCTCAGCTCCTGCGCGAAACCGATCGACGCTTGATCCTGAACGGGCGCCTTGTAGTCGTTCGCCATGATGACCAGGTTTCGCGGCCGCGTCAGCAGTTCTTCGAAGCTGAGTCCCTGCAACGGATCATTGAGGCTCGGGTTGAGGACCGTGATCTGGACCTGGCGATTGCGGTTGCGCGCTTCGTTCATGGGAATGTTGAGCAGGATGTTGCCGAAGTATCGTCCGATACCGCCACGAACGACCGACTTGCCGTCGCCGCGCACATCGTGCGTGAAACCGACGCGCGGACCGAAATTCCTTTTCTCCGTCCGCCGCTGGCCGGGCTCCACTTGCTGCTGCTCGAGGCCGGGGTTGCCGACGCTCGGCTCGAGGTCGTAGCGCAGCCCCAGGTTCAACGTGATCCGTGAATGGACCGACCAGTCGTCCTGCGCGTATGCGCCGTACGCCGGGTTGACCACGTTGTAGCCGAAGTCGCCGAGGCTGGTCGAATACTGCGTGGGAGCCGGATAGGTGGTCGGGTCGTTGAAGTTCGCCGGATCCCTCGCGAAGTTGAACTGACCGTACGCCTTGCTCGGCAGCTCGCCCTGATAGTACGACCGCTGATACTGAAACCCCGCCTTCACTTTGTGGTCGCCATGCCAGCCTGGAAGGAAATACGACATCGATTCGTTGGCCTGGTAGATCCGCTCTCTCCACCACTGCGGGTTGTTGCTGGCCGGTCCGATGATCGCCGACGGAAAGCTGTAGCGCGGGATTTGCGCGAGCTCCTCGAGGCTCTTGCTGAAGTAGAAGACGCCCGTCCGCACTTCGTTCACGAGGCGATTGCTGACGACCCAGGTTTCGCCGACAACGGCGTCCTGGTTGTAGGCGCGATAGTTGTCCCCGCCGGTCGCCGTCGTGCGCGTGCTGATCGCCTCGTTCAGCCGCAGCTCCTTGAACGGATTCGTCCGCGCGAACAGCCGATGCTGACCATTCAATTGATCGTCGACGCGCGCCGACATGAGATGTCGCGTCTGCGGGGCGGGGATATTCACGTCGAATTGCGACAGCCCGGTCGACGGCCGGTTCGTGATCGAGGCTTTCTGATATTCGTAGCTGGCAAAGAAGAACGCGCGATCGCGGACGAGCGGTCCGCCCAGCGTCACACCCTCCTGCGGCTGGTGCAGCGGCGTCACCGCTCCGGTGACGAAGTCTTTGGTGTTCAGACTGTCGTCGCGCAGATAGTAGTAGGCCGATCCGCGGAACCGGTTCGTTCCCGTCTTCGTCACCGCGTTGACGACGGCGCCGGTCACGCGGCCGTACTCGGCATCATAGCGATTGGTGAGCACTTCGACTTCCGCGATGATTTCCTGGCTGTAGCTCTGTGTTTCACCGCCGGTGCCCTGTCCGGTGACGCTCAGCCCGTCCATCTGGTAGCGCGCCGCGTCGTTCCCCGAGGCGCCCGCCCGAATGTCACCGGGGTTGCCGCGTGCACCGGGAACCAGAGAAACCAGGTCGAGCCAGTTGCGGCCGTTCAGGGGCAGCGCCTGCACCTGCTCCGGATCGACATGACCCGTCAGCTCTGATTTCTTCGTATCGATGATCGGCGGCGCACCGCTGACAGTGACCGACTCCTGGAGGGCCGCGACCTTCATCGTGAAATTGATCGTCACCGCTTCGCCGACGCCGAGACGAAAGCCTTCCCTGATCGTCGTGCCGAATCCGGAGAGCTCGGCGGCGACTCTGTAGGTGCCGAGCGGCATGGCCGGCATCAGATACGTGCCGTTCGCCGCGGTCGTCGTTGCCCGCGAGGTGCCGGTCTCGACGTGAGTGGCGGTAATACCGACGCCCGGCAGCACGGCGCCGCTTTCGTCGACGACAGTGCCGCGCAACTCGCCCTGCGCGAGTTGCCCGAGTGCTGGAGATGAACAGAACGCGAGCAGGGCCAGAACTGACGCCACGAGCCGGATTCTCATTGAGTCCTCCAAAGCTGCGAGTGTGTCCGACTAACCGACGCCCGCCACACGGCACGACATTCAACGCAGAAACCGCAGAACTCGCAGAACCAAACCCGTTTTCTCTGCGCGTTCCGCGAGTTCTGCGTTGATCGTCGTGGCTAGCGCTGCGGCACGTTGTCGGTCGGCATCGTGCTCGTGCGATTCCACGGCGGAGGCGTCACGCCCAGCAGATGCTGCACGAAGAAGTCGAATCGCTTGTGGTCGCCGTACGGCGCGGTCGGGTCGTTGCCGCGCCCGGCCGGATGATTTGCCCCGGGAACGACGAGCAGGTCGAAGTTCTTGTTGTGCCTGATCAACTGATTGACCACCTGCATCGTCGACGACGGGTCGACGTTGGTGTCGAGCTCGCCGACGACCAGCAGCAGGTCGCCCTGGAGACGATACGCGTTGTCGACGTTCGACGAGGCGGAGTACTGCGGACCGAGCGGCCATCCCATCCACTGCTCGTTCCACCAGATCTTGTCCATGCGGTTGTCGTG
The DNA here is from genome assembly GCA_003222455.1 of Acidobacteriota bacterium. GTDB lineage: Bacteria > Acidobacteriota > Vicinamibacteria > Vicinamibacterales > CAVVIG01 > QHWF01. The sequence continues at coordinate 1,444 of QHWF01000209.1, read as the reverse complement.
GCAGCCCGCATAGGCGATGCCGGCCTTGTAGAACTCGGGATGGAAGAGGAGGCCGCCGAGCGCATTCTGTCCGCTGATGTCGTAGAAAGGATATTTCGCCGCGACCGCCTTGTGCCAGAGGATGCGATCGGGGAAGCCGGCGTCGCCGAGATTCTTCCAGGCGACATCGTGGAATGCCTTCGATCGATTCGACGTGCCCATCCCGTCGATCTGAACGACGATGAACCCGAGCTCGGCCTGCGACTGCATCTGGTTGTAGGCAAAGAACGACTTCGGCACGAACGAGCCTTGCGGCCCCGCGTAGATGTTCTCGATGACGGGATACTTCTTCGACGGGTCGAACCGGCTTGGCCTGATGATGATGCCCCAGATGTCGGTCGTGCCGTCGCGTCCTTTGGCGACGAACACCTCCGGAGGCTTCCACCCCGCCTTGACCAGCTCTGTAATTTCGCCTCGTTCGAGCGTTGTCACGAGCCCGTTGTCGTTGGTTCGGCGCAGCTCCATGGCCGGCGGCATGTCGATCCGCGAGTAGGTATCGACGTAGTACTTCATGTCGCTCGTGTAGGCCACCGCGTGATTGGCGTCCGCCCCGGTCGTAGGGATCCTTCCCCGGATACATTCCTCCGGCGCTGAACCAGATCTGGCGCGTTGCCGGGTCCACGTGCTGCACACCCCGCACCACCCAGTTGCCTCTGGTGATCTGGTTCTTCACCGCGCCGGTGACGCCGTCGAAGAGGTACAGGTGGTTCCAGCCGTCGCGCTCCGACATCCACACGATTTCCTTGCCGTCGTCGACGTCGAAGCGGAACTCCTTTCCCGAATCCGCCAGTCCGCCATTCGCCGTGCGGTACGTGAAAAAGGTCGTCGGCTCTTCGGAGATGACGGCGCGTGCGGTGCCGGTCGTCCCATCGACCTCGACGACGCGATAGATCTGGTGGCCGCGCTGGTTGTATTCGAAGGTGAAGGCGCGGCTGTCCTTGCGCCATTCGAGCGCGGACATCGCGTAGGCGTTCGGGAACAGGGCGTTGTCGACGACAATCTGGCGTTTCGAGTCGAGCAGGAACAGCACCGGCTGTTCGACATCCAGGACGTCGCCCGGCTTCGCATAGAGGATCGATGTGTGCTTCGGTTGGAGCTGATCCTCCGGCGAGGATTCGACGTAGTGGACCTGGCGCCGATAGCCCGGCTTCACGCGGTAGGCGGCAAGCTTCTTCGAGTCCGGCGACCACGCGATCGACGACAGCTCGTACGCGTTTCCCTCGGAGCCGTCAGTGCTCAGACGCGTCGCCGTGCGCGTACCGGCCGCCCGGATCGCAATGTTGAAGTTATTGACGAGCGCTTCCCATTTGCCGTCAGGTGAGACCCGCGGTCCATCGTCCTGCCGACGGCGGCCCACCCCGAGCCCCGCGCCGGCGCGAAGCGGCGTGTCCAACTTGCGACAGGT
>QHWF01000208.1 GCA_003222455.1 Acidobacteriota bacterium | reverse complement strand
GCCCTTGGCCTCCTTCGATGCTCGGGATTCGAGCTGACCCACGAGCGTCTGCCCGACGGACGCGCCAAGATCAGGATCCTGCGCGCCGTGGATCTTGCCCGCGAGTATGTGCCGTTGCGGACGGTCCTGCGGTTCCTGCGATTGTCGCCGAGTCGGTTCCATGCCTGGCGACGGCTGCAGCACGCGTGTGCGCTTAACGATCAGTCGTCCTGTCCGCACACATCGCCCCATCGACTGACCCCAGTTGAAGTCCGGGCGATCGAGGACATGGTGACCGCGCTCGAGTACCGGCACGTCCCGACCGGCACGCTCGCCGTGCTCGCCCAGCGGCTCGGCAAGGTCTGGGCCTCGCCCTCAACCTGGTACCGCCTTGCACGGAAGTACGGCTGGCGGCGGCCCCGCTTCCGCGTGCATCCAGCGAAGCCGAAGATTGGCTGCGCACGACGCGGGCTGACGAAATGTGGCACATCAACACCACCGTCGTCCGCCTGCTCGACGGGACGCGCGCCTATCTCCATGCCGTGATCGACAACTTCTCGCGACGGATCTTGGCGTGGCGAGTCGCCGACACGTTCGCACCCGTCAACAGCGTGACCGTGCTGCTCGACGCCAGTCGGGCCGCGGCGCCTTCAGACACCGCCCCGGTCGTGCTGGCGGATGCGGGCGTGGAGAATGTGAACGCCCAGGTCGACGAATTGATCCACACGGGCGTCCTGCGCCGCCTGCTGGCCTTCACCGAGCTGAAGTTCTCGAACTCGATGATCGAAGCGTGGTGGCGCTCCCTGAAACATCAGTGGCTGTTCCTCCACTCGCTGGACAGCGTCACCACCGTCCGCCGACTGGTCACGTTCTACGTCGACGAACACAACCGCGTGCTTCCGCATTCAGCGTTTCGCGGACAGACGCCGGACGAGATGTACTTCGGGACAGGGGACACAGTGCCGGCAGACCTGACGGCACGGGCGGCCGCCGCGCGCCGGACACGCGTTGAAGCCAACGGATCAGCGTCATGCGAGACATGCCCGTCGTTCGACGCGGCCGCGTGACCATGCAGTGCTGACCGCCGCTCCGACCACGGGACCCTGATCCCCCAGACCCGAGCCCGTGCGTCTGGAGGCGAGGGTGGGAGAACCGGGGACCGCACGTTCACGAGTAGATGAGCAGAACCGTGTCCGGGATCAGGGTCGCTGCCCGTTAGCAGCCCCTTGCCGCCTGAATGACGAGAACTCGCGCAGGAAAGTACAGAATGTCCGTGGAGATAGCTCGGCGGATTGTTAAACTACTATTGCCGTGCCGCGTGACGACCGAACTGTGGGACGCTACCGGCCAGACATGGCGGCATCTGAGCAGACCGCAAACATCTTGACAATCCCCGAACGTGTATACTCTCTGTACTTTAGACCCGATCCAGTCCCGGAGAATTTGTGTTTGCGCGGAGGTCCGAGATGGCTGAAAAGAGGCTGGTTGGTCAGAACTACTCAACCCCTGACCTGCGCGCCAAAGTCACCGGTCGCGCACGGTATGCCGAAGATTTCCGCGCGCAGGGGATGTTGTTCGCGCGGCTCCTTCTGAGCCCTTACCCGCACGCGCGTGTCAGGAGCATCGACACCAGGGCGGCGCTCGCCATGCCCGGCGTGAAAGCGATCCTGACGGCCGACGATGTGCCTGGTCCCAAGGATCAGGTCAATGACGCGGGCCAGGTCATTAGAGCCAACCCAAAGAGTGAGAAGGCGCTGACCAACGAGCCCCTCTATCAGGGCGAACCAGTTCTGGCTGTGGCGGCGGTCGACGAACTGACGGCTGTTGAAGCGATCGAAAAGATCGACATTCAGTGGGAACCGCTGCCGTTCAGCGTGGATCCGGTCGCGTCGCTGCTGCCGGGTGCGATGAATGCCCGTTTGGAGGGGAACGTCTGGATGCGTCCTAGGCCAACGCCGGGCCAGCCGCCGCCGCTTCCGGAGGTTCACGACCTGAAATGGACGGAGGCAGAGGTCGAGGAGTACAAGGCGGGTCGTCTACCGATGGGCAAGGACACCGATGCGCCCTGGTCGTACGGCGACATTGAGGCCGGCTTCAAGAAGGCGGCGCTCATCCTCGATGAAACGTTTGTGACGCCGAACACCAGCCATCAGTGCCTTGAGAGCCGCACTTCGATGGCGTACTGGCAGAACGGCAAGTTGTTCATCCACCTGTCGACCCAGAGCGCCGTGCAGACCGTCATGTCGGTGGTGCGCTGGTTGAGCATCGAGCCGGAGAACGTTGTGCTTATCAGCGAGTACTGCGGCGGCGGTTATGGGAGCAAGGGGACGGGGTCGGTCACGGATATTATCCCGGCGCTCCTGGCCAAGAAGACGGGCACGCCAGTGCAGATGCGCATCAGTCGCGAGGAAGAGCACGCCATTGGTGGCGCGCGTCCCGCCTTGCACGGCCGGATGAAGGTCGGGTTTACCAAGGAAGGCCGAGTCACTGCGGTCGATATGTACACCGTGGTCGACGGCGGGCCGTACGGCCCGGGGGGCGACGGCAACACTGCCAGCCGCTTCGCGTCGCTGATGTTTCAGCCCGAGGCCATGCGCTGGCGAGGCGTGACAGCGATTACCAACACGCCGCCTCGCCGCGCACAGAGCCAGCCTGGGGGCATGCAGGGCATCGTCCTGATGGAGCCGGTGATCGCCAAGGCGGCACGCCAGCTCGGGATCGATCAGGTCGAGATCCGGAAGATCAATGCACCTGCGGGCAAAGCCAAGTTCGGCCCGGCGAATGCGCAGGGCGTCCGAACGTATGCGACCAGTTGCTTCATCAAAGAGGCGCTTGATAAGGGAGCGCAGATCTTCAAGTGGGACGAACGCAAAGCTCGGAGCGGGCAGCGCCAGGGCTCGAAGGTGCGTGGCAGTGGCGTGGCGATCAGCTCGTATAACGCCGGCTCAGTCGGCTTCGACGGGCTCTTTGTCATCAAGCCGGACGGCCGGATGTACATCCAGACCGGCATCGGCAATCTTGGCACCGAATCGTGGTCTGATTGCCAGCGGGTGTCCGCGGAAATGATGGGCGTGCCCTGGGAAAAGGTCAACATCACTTGGGGCGACACGTCCAAGAACCTGCCGTGGAGCTGCGTGTCGGGCGGCAGCCAGACGACGCACGCGATGACGCGCGCCGCGCACGCCACGGCGAGCGATGCGATCAAGAAGCTGCAGCAGATCGCCGCGAATGATCTCGGCGGCCGGCCCGAAGACTACGTCGTGGCCAACGAGCGCGTGTCGCGCAAGGGCGGCGGTGCCAGCATGACGCTCGCGCGCGCCGCGCAGCGCGCGATCGAGCTCGGAGGCATCTACGACGGCCACGAGGTGCCCAAGGAGATCAATGCGTTTACCAAGCGGTCGGCCGCAGCGCTTGCGGGACAGGGCCTGATGGGCGTGGCGCGTGACACGTACCCCCACGACGGAAATTCGCTGTCTTTCGTCGCGTCCTTTGCTGAAGTCGAGGTGGACGTCGAAACCGGCGTGTACCACATCGTCGATTTCCTCGCCGTCGCAGACGTCGGGACCGTCATCCATCCAGCGGCCTTGGGCGGCCAGATCCTCGGCCGTTCGATGTTGGGTATCGCCCATGCCATCGGCCAGAAGTGGGTGTACGACCAGCATTACGGCGTGGCACTCGCCAAACGGTTCCATTACAACAAACCCCCCACAATCCTGGATGCGCCGACGCACATGGATTGGGCGGCGGTCGAGCTTCCGGATCCGGAGACGCCGGTTGGCGCGCGAGGCATTGGCGAGCCTCCGGTCGCGGCCGGTTGCTGCGCGGTGCTGAACGCGATTTCCGCCGCGCTGGGTGACGAAGTCTTCCGGCGCGCGCCTGTGAATCTCGACTGTATTCTCATGGCGCTGGAGGCGGGAAAGCCGATGATGGACCCGCTCACCGCCAACGTGTGAGCAGAGTTCTGAGCTCAAGGTTCGGCGTTGCCAAGTTGTTCGCGCCATCGGGCGCGGCAGGCGTTGGACAAGGCTGTTGAACAGGAGGGCGTTTCGGCCGAGACAGACCTCACGCTGCGCCGGCGAACTCCGTCGTATCCGAGACGACTTCCCATTCCTGTAGGGTGCAGATACTTCATCAGGCCGCCCGCGCGTACTCGTGAACGACACCACCGAGACGATCACGGCGCTGGACAGGAGTCGCGCTACACGCCGTCGCTGACGCGATCGGCGGGCGTCTTCGTTCGAGTGGATTGAGTTGCAGTGCTCGGTGAGGCCGGTGGCCGTTGACCGTCGCCAGCAGATGGAGAAACAGGACGGCCAGATCGCGCATGGCCCCCATCGTAACAAGCTGGCGAAATCCTCGAAAAGCCAAGGAATTTGGAATTCGCCATGCGCTGGCGTAACAAAGTTCAGGATGAGCCGGGCGAGTCTTGCAGTACGCTACCGGCAACATGAGCGATATGACGCGAAGCCTCGGGGTCCTGTTCGCGGGCGCGCTGTTGTTCGCACCCGCCCAGTGGCTGAACTATCCGACGCCAGGCACGCCGCGCGGAGCTGACGGCAAGCCCAATTTGTCCGCGAAGGCGCCGCGTGCTGCAAATGGCAAGCCCGACCTGTCGGGCGTCTGGCGGACCGCATACGACTCCCCCGACGAGAACGAGCGCCTCTTCGGGCTCGGTGTGAAGGCCTTCATCGAACCCGGCGACGATCCGAGCACGTTTTCGAAGTATTTCCTCAACATCCTGGTGGACTTCCCGTCCGACAGAAGTCCCATGCGCGCCGCCGCGGCGGAGCTCTTCCGGCAGAACACCGAGAGAAAGGCCAACAGTTCGTCCGCCCGCTGCCTGCCGCAGGGGCTGCCGCGCACCGACATCAACAGCTACGCGCCGTTCAAGATCATTCAGACGCCCGACGTCATCGCGGTGCTGTACGAGGTGGACAACACGCATCGGCAGATCTACACGGACGGCCGCCCGCTGCCGGTCGATCCGCAGCCCACGTGGGGCGGCTACTCAGTCGGCCGATGGGACGGCGATACGTTGATCGTCGACGCGGCCGGATTCAATGAGGGGACCTGGCTGGACTCCGGCGGCCATCCCCATAGCGACGCACTGCGCATTCATGAGCGATTCCACCGGCGTGATTTCGGCCACATGGACCTGAGCGTGACCGTCGACGATCCCAAGATGTACACGAAGCCATTTACCATCAAGGTCACCGAGCTGCTGCTTCCGGACACCGACATTCTGGAGTCGGTCTGCAACGAGAACGAGAAAGACCGGGCGCACATGGACAAGTAATGGCTTTGCGGCAAAGTGATCCGCCTTCGCGCTTGCGCGCTTCGGCGAGACAAGGGTGTCAGGCGAGCGGCGTGATGTTGAATTCACGGACCGAGATTGCGCTGCCGAAGCAGGACCGACCGACGGGGCGGACTCGATGCCGGAATAGTCGCCTGATTTTTCGAAGCGGACCCTGTGCTCCGCAAGAATGCGGCATGACCGTGTTCGGTGCATAAATTGAATCCCGCTTCACGCCGCCCGCTCGTACTCGTGCAACACACCGCCTAGACGATCCCATCGCATGACGGTCAGCGTTTGCGCGTCTGTCGGCTTCTCAGCTGGCGAGTGCGCTTTGCGGGGAAGCGATTCGAACCCGCGTTCTTCCGGCACGAGACCGGATGCTCATCCGGTGTGCAAGAGACAACGTCGCGAATTACTCAATGTTTCTGGGCGTCTTGAGACTTGTCAGACCACTTCGAAATGGCGGAGCGCGATGCTTCGAAAAAATTGTGCAGAAATTGTCCTGTCCCTACTGAAAAGTTCGTTCTTGTTGATCCCGTTGATCTTGTAGGCGCCGCGGCATAGCCTTCTCCGTACTATGTCCGTCTTCCTCTCGCTACTGCTGACCTTGCGAAGTTGCGCGCGCTCGCGCGCCGTCCTGCAGCTTGAGGTGCTCGCCTTGCGGCACCAGCTGCTGGTGCTGAACCGGTCGCGGCCTCAGCGGCTGCGGCTCGCTCAGGCGGATCGGCTGCTGTGGGTGTGGCTGTCTCGCGTATGGAACGAGTGGCGCGCGGCGGTCGTCATCGTCAAACCAGAGACTGTCATTGCCTGGCAGCGCCGCGCCTTCCGCGCCTTCTGGAGCTGGAAGAGTCGTCGTCGGAGCGGGCGATCGTCGGTCCCTCCCGACGTCCGGGCACTGATTCGAAGCATGTCGGACACGAATCCCCGGTGGGGCGTCCCGCGCATCCACGGCGAACTCCTGAAACTCGGGATCGAGGTCAGCCAGTCCACGGTGGCGAAGTACATCGCCCGACGTCGACGTCCGCCGTCACAGACGTGGCGCACGTTCTTGGCCAACCACATCGGACAGATCATGGCCGCGGATTTCTTCGTGGTGCCGACCGCGACGGGCCGTCTCCTGTTCGTCCTGGTGATCCTGGCCCACGCGCGGCGTCGCATTGTTCGTGTGGCGGTGACGGAACATCCGACGGCGGCGTGGACTAGTCAACAGCTCCGCGAGGCCTTCCCTTGGGACCAGGGGTCTCGATATATCGTCCGAGATCGCGATCACGCGCTCGCCACAAGTCTCTCAACGCCGCTGGCAACGTTTGGGCGAGCCATTGAGGCGTCTTCGGCGCGTCGCCTGCAATTCT
>QHWF01000207.1 GCA_003222455.1 Acidobacteriota bacterium | reverse complement strand
TGCCATTTAACGGCGTCTTCTCCGTTCTTCCAACCCCTTTCGACTCCTCCGGCGCCATCGATCCGGCCAGCCTGAAACGCGTCGTTGACGTGTTCCTCGCCGACGGCGTGAACGGCTTCACGGCGCTGGGCGTCACGAGCGAGGTTGCGCGGTTGACCGAGTCCGAGCGCGACGCCGTGCTCGATACGGTGCTCGCGCACGTCAACGGCCGTGTGCCGGTCGTGGCGGGCACGACTGCCGACGGCCTGCGGACGTGCATCGAGTACACGCAGCGTGCGAAGGCGGCCGGCGCGGCGGCGGTCATGATTAGTCCGCCACGCATGCCGAAGATCAATTCCGACGCGGTGACGAAGCACTTCAGCGAAGTGGCGTCCGCCGTCGATCTCCCGATCATCGTGCAGGATTATCCGCCGATTTCCGGCTACGCGATGGAGGCGTCGCTGCTCGCCCGTATCGCGCGCGACGTGCCTGGCGCGCGGACGATCAAGCTGGAGGATCCGCCGACGCCATTCAAGACATCACGGATTCTCGAGCAGACGCAAGGGATGCCGATTGCGATTTTCGGCGGGCTCGGCGGTGTGTTTCTCCTCGAGGAGTTGATGGCTGGCGCCGCGGGCGCGATGACCGGGTTTGCGTATCCGGCGATACTGGTGAAGATTGTGACCCTCTTCCGCGCCGGGCAGCTCGACGAAGCCGCGGACGCGTTCTACGCGAGTGTTCCGCTCATGCGCTTCGAGTTCCAGGAAGGCATCGGCATGGCGATCCGGAAGGAGGTGCTGCGGCGCCGGGGCGCGATCGCCCATGCCGGGATACGATTACCTGGGGGCACGCTGGATCAGCCGACGAGAGACGCTCTGGAGCGGGTGATCAGATGGTGCGAGGGAGCTCGGTGAGATTGTAGATTTCAGATTTCAGATTTCAGATTGTGATTTCAGATTTGATTTCAGATTGAAGTCGCAGTCTGAAGATCCGCAATCTGAAATCTGAAATCTGCAATCTGCAATCTCGAGAGGACACTATGGATCTTGGGCTGAAGAACAAGATTGCCATGGTCGGGGGCGCGAGCAAGGGGCTTGGGTTCGCGGTCGCCCATGCCCTTGCGGCCGAGGGCGCGCACGTGTGCATCGCCGCGCGCGATCCGGACGGCATCGGCCGTGCGGCGCAGAGAATTGCCGGAGACACCGGTGCGAATGTCGTCGGCATCGCGGCCGACTTGAGCACGAGCGACGCCATCAACCGCTGGCATGCTGAAGCGCTCAAGCAGTTCGGCGGCGTCGATCTGCTGTTTGCGAATACCGGCGGTCCGCCCACCGGCACGGCGCTGAGCTTTGACGATCATGCGTGGCACGCCGCGTTCGAGCTGCTCCTGATGAGCGTGGTGCGCGCTGTGCGCCTCGTGGTCCCGTCGATGCGGGCGCGCGGCACTGGCGCCATCCTGATCAGTACCTCATCGTCGGTCAAGGAGCCGATCTCGAACCTCGCGCTGTCGAATGTGCTCCGGTCGGGGGTCACATCGCTCGCCAAGACATTGTCACTCGAGCTCGCGCCCGACAGAATCCGGGTGAACACGCTCATTCCCGGACGCATCGCGACCGATCGCCTGCAGCAGCTCGACGAGATCAACGCCAGACAAGCGGGCATCGCGCTGGAGGATCAACAAAGGCGCTCGCTCGCGACCGTTCCCCTGGGCCGCTACGGACAGCCGGATGAATTCGGCCGGGTCGGTGCGTTTCTGCTCTCCGACGCCGCGTCATATATCAACGGCGCATCGGTTCAGATCGATGGCGGGCTCATCAGGGGACTGCTGTGAGATTTCAGATTTCAGAGTTCAGAGTTCAGAGTTCAGAGTTCAGAGTTTAGATTGAATTGCAGCATTGAAGCGGGATTGTTTCATGACATCTCCATCTGCATCTCCAATCTACAATCCAATCTGAAATCTGAAATCTGAAATCTGAAATCTCAACATGTCTCTAGCCCGCAACGCCCTCTTAGCGCTCTCCACCAACCGCTGGCTTCGCGAGCGGGCGACGCGGACCGCCTTCGTCCGTCGCTCCATCTCGACATTCATGCCGGGCGAACGGCTCGACGATGCGATGGCGGCGGCGCAGCAGCAGCAGGGGCAGGGCATCGGCACCATCCTTACGAAGCTCGGCGAGAACCTCACGCGCGTGGACGAGGCGGAGGAGGTGACTCAGCACTATCTGGCCGTGATCGACCAGGTGAAATCCGCGCGGCTGCGAGCGCAGGTGTCGGTGAAGCCGACGCAGCTCGGCCTCGATCTGGACAGGGAACTGTGCTTCCAGAACCTGCAGCGGCTGGTCGATCGCGCGGCCGAGCGCGACAGCTTCGTCTGGGTCGACATGGAAAGCTCGCCGTACGTCGATCCGACGATCGACTTGTTCACGCGAACGCGCGCCCGATCGCATCGGATCGGAATCGCGCTCCAGGCGTACCTCTATCGGACGGCGCAGGACGTCGAGGCGCTGCTTCCGCTGGGATCCGCCATCCGCCTCGTCAAAGGCGCCTATCTCGAGCAGGCGTCGGTCGCGTATCCGAAGAAAGCCGACGTCGACGAGAACTTCTACGCGCTCTCCTGCCGCCTGCTGGCCGACGATGCGCAGCGTGCCGGCGGGCTGCTGCACATCGCGACGCACGATCCGCGGCTGGTCGATCGGCTGGCCCGGTTCATCGACGAGCATGCCGTGCCGCCGTCCGCCTACGAGTACGCGATGCTCTATGGGATTCAGCGGCCGCTTCAGCAGCGGCTGGTTCAGTCCGGACGGCCGCTGCGCGTCCTCATAGCGTACGGCGAGTACTGGTTCCCGTGGTACATGCGCCGGCTCGCGGAGCGCCCCGCGAACGTCTGGTTCGTCGTCAAGAACATCTTCCGGAACTGACGATCCGCCTAGTCGACGACGGGAATTTGGAGATCGGGGACGGCCGGTCAAAGGAGTGTGAAACAAGTGCTTGATTCTCTCGATGGACATCCTTACGCTTTCGCGACGTTTTGCACGTGTCGTGTAATCGCGGAGGGTGCGTATGAGAGAGTTGCGGATCGCGTGCTTCGTGTGCGTCGTCGCGATGGCGTTCTCGCCCGCCAACGCCCAGATCAGCACGGGTGAGATTTTCGGGCGGGTGACCGACGGCACCGGCGCCGTGCTGCCCGGCGTTGGCATCACGGTCAGCAGTCCGGCGCTGCTTCAACCGCAGTCTGTCTTCTCCGCAACGAGTGGAGGCTACCGCTTTCCGAACCTGCCCGTCGGGACATACACCGTCACGTTCGAGATCGCCGGATTCAAGAAAACCGTCCGCACCGGCGTCGTCATTCAGACCGGATTCAACGCGGAAATCAATGTCCGGCTCGAGATCTCGTCGGTCGAGGAAACGGTCACGGTCTCGGGTGTGAGCCCGGTGGTCGATACCAAATCGGCGACGCTCGGCTCGAATTTCAGCAAGGAGGTCCTCGACGCCATTCCGTCCGCGCGCGATCCGTGGGTGATTCTGGAGCAGACGCCGGGCATGGTGATGGACCGCGAAAATGTCGGGGGCAATCAGTCCGGACAGCAGTCGTCGTTCGCGGCCCATGGGTCGTCCGCGAACCAGCAATGGAACCTCGACGGCGGCACGGTGACGGACATGGCGTCCTCGTCGGCGCCCGGCTACTACGATTTCGACTCGTTCGAGGAAATCCAGATTACGACTGCCGGCGGCGACGCGTCGCAGGAAGCCGGCGGAGTGGCGATCAATTTCGTGACGAAAAGCGGGAGCAATCAGCTCAAAGGATCGGCCCGGTACTACGACGCGAACAAGACCTTTGAAGCCGACAACACCCCGGAGGAAGTGATCAGGCAGGGAAGCGGCGCGGGAAATCCCATCAAAGATGTCGCCGAGTATGGATTCGAGGTCGGCGGTCCGATCCGGAAGGACAAAGCCTGGTTCTGGGGGGCGGCGAACCGCAATACGATTCGCGTCGGCATCATCGGTTTCCTGAAACCGGGCGCGCCGGCCGATTCGAGGAGCATCGACGATCTCGAGACCGACCTGAGCGTCCTGAACAACCAGAACTTCAAGTTGAACTATCAGGCTGCCATCGGTCACCGGTCGACGTTCCTCTACAGCCGCGGCGACAAGATTCGGAATGCGCGCGGCGCGAGCCTGACGACGCGCCTGCCGGCGACGACGCGCCAGAGCGGGCCGAACAATTACTACAAGGCCCAACATCAATGGACGGTGAACAACCGGTTCCTTCTCGACGGCCAATACAGTTATTACGATGCCGGGTTCATCCTCGATTTCCATTCCGACGAACTGGCCACGGTGCAGCGGCTCCGATATGTGGACCAGAACAATCTCGACGACCGGTCCGGCACGTACAGCGGCAATATCCGCCCGCAGTACGAGGCGAAGATCGAGGGCAACTATTTTGCCGCCAACCGGCTCGGCGGCGATCACGCGACGAAATTCGGGTTCCGCTGGCGGAGCACGCCGTATGAAACGATCTCCAGGAGCGGAGGAGGCGCACAGGTGCGCATCCGCGCCTCCGGCCAGAACGAAGTCGACATCATCCGCGACGGCGATACCGCCCGCGACATGTCAGAGTACTCGACCTACTTCAATGATTCGTACAAACGGGGTCGGTCCACGATCAACTGGGGTGTCAGGTTCGATCATCAGCGCGATCGTGCCGTCGCCACGCGGATTTCGGCGAATCCGATTCTGCCCGATCTGCTGCCGGCGGTAACCTTCGGCGGCGCCGCCGCCGGCGTGGCCTACAACGACGTCTCACCGCGACTGGCCGTCACCTACGACCTCAAAGGGAACGGCAAGACAGTGATCAAGGCGGGAGCCAACCGGTATTACGGTCTCGGCATCGGCACGGCCGGCGTGCTCAGCCCGACGGGAACAACGACACTGTCGTATTTCTGGACCGACCTGAACGGCGATTTGCTCGCCCAGCGCAACGAGATCCTCTTCGCGCGAGGATTTCGTGCAACACCGAGCTCCAATTACGATCCCGCCAATCCCTCCGCGGCGGTCACGCCGACCGTAGTGGACCCGAAGCTGAAAAACGACACGACCGACGAACTCGTCGTCTCCCTCGACCGGGAGATGATGACCGATTTCGGCGTCGGCGTGAGCTACATCTGGCGGCGCTACTCGGACATGCAGGACACGTATCGCAACGGCGTGTTGAGCTCCTCATACGTTCCGGTGAGCTTCTCGCGGCCGTGCGGCCGTGCGGCAGCAGCGCGTGCGATCAGGCAACCTACTCCGGCGTCTACTATCAGCGCGCGACAGCGCTGCCAACCGCGTCGACCCTGCGGAATTACGACTACTACCGCAATTACCACGGCGTAGAGTTGACGGCGCGCAAACGATTCAGCCACCGCTGGCTGATGAACGGCAGCTTCACCTTCAACCGGACGCGGTTCTTCTATCCCGACGTCAACGATTTCTCGGCGGGGACGACGACCGGCGACCCGACGAACTACGACCTGGTGAACGGCCGCGATTCGAGCGGCCTCAACGGCCCGCGCTGGCTCTCGAAGGTGTCGGCGATGTATGCGCTGCCGTGGGGCATGTCGGCCGCCGCGTTCTACAATCTGCGGGAGGGCCTCCAGTTCAATCGCACGATCCGATCGCCGACGCGCACCGGCTCGCTCGGCACCGTCGACGTGAATATCGATC
>QHWF01000206.1 GCA_003222455.1 Acidobacteriota bacterium | reverse complement strand
ATCGCCTCGCAGATGGCGTCGGGCTCCCGGTCCGCATCGACCAGCGAGTAGGTGGTGCCCAGTTGGCGCAGCCGGTGGATGTCGCCGTTGCCAACTAATGGCTTGCCCTCACGCCGAGCCCAGCGCCTGGCAGGCCGATTGAAGTCGGCCAGCCGGGTGAACATGGCGTTGCACTCGACGGCATCAAAAAGATCCTTATATCGATCGAGGTACGTCCAGAGACAGCTTTGAGACGGAAAGAACGGGTGTGGCGCCACGACCAGGCCACGGCCGCGCTGCTTCAATCGCGCGAGATCGGCGAACGTGCGGACGTCCTCGGCGCCAGTTTCGTAATTGAGCAGCAGGACGTGCTTGCCTTGGATGGTCCGCTCGATGCCGGGGATCAGCACGAGCCCCCGTTCGGCGGCATACGGGCGAAGCTCGTTGATCTCTAATTGCCGATCGTGCAACGTGATAGCGAGCGCGTCGTATCCGAGCGCCACGGCTTCGTCAATAAGGTCGGTCGCCGAATGAGGAATTGAATCGTGGGGGTCGTCGGCCGTGTGGGAGTGCAACTCGACTTTCAGCATCAGTAGATTCGACTTTCAGAATTCATGCCGGGTCGCAAAGAGCAAGAGGGGGACATCCTACTGTATCGGCCGTCGTGATCGTCGCCTTCACCCCCGTCCCTCGACGGTGCTCGGGAGGACCCGGAGCCTCGAAGAGCCGAAGGCCCTTCGGGCCGCAAACTAAGACAGCTTCTAAAGCCGAAAATTTGCCTCAATCGCACGGACGTCGGCTTAGAAGATGTCTACACAGTGGAAAATTCGTACGGCTTGTGTCTTTTCTGTAAATTCTGGTGTCTGAAAGCCTCGAGTGTGGCGATTCTTTTCACAATTCTTCACTGCAACGCATGCCGGCCGCTCACCTGAGTCGCTTCAGCAACAGCATTGTCCTGTCTTGACTGGCGAAGGAGACGCCGGTTGTTTCCCAGCCGGCCAGCCCTTCGCTGCTGAGTGCCCTGACGGCATCGGCGCCCGAATCCACGACAATTGTTTTGTACTCCCACACCTGTCGGGCGAGGCGCACGTTCACCGGATTCGAGCTGAAGCCCGGCTCACCATTGGCGACTTCCACGCGGATCGGGTGTTCGACGTTCACCGCACGCAAGTCGATGGGAATGGCCTCCGACGAGTGACGGTTCTCGACCCACACGCGGGCTTCGGTCATCTGTCCTGGCCGCGCCGTCTGTTCGGGCGCGGCGATCATTGCCGCGCCGGCCGTCACGAGAAACCCGATCAGCATCATTCGCATGGCAACGTCCTTCTGCTCAGAGTTGGTCAAATCATGTCGGCGGCGTCGTCGGTCTTGCCCCTCAAGGGTGTGAAAAATCGTCGTAGTGCAGGCCTTCAGGCCTGCCATGTCGCGCAGACCTGAAGGTCTGCACTACATGTGAGGCGATTTTTTCACAGGCCCTGAACGCCTGCACTACGGATTTAGCACATCGCTGTTCAAGCCGAAGGTTTCAGTGCGCTGCCGGCTGGAAATAATCTGGCAGGTTCTTCTTCGTCTCGCGAAGGATTTCGATAACGGCGCGGCGGTCACCGCCACCGAGGCGCGCATAATTCGCGTCGGTGTCCGCGCCCGACAGAATCTGCCACAGCCGTCGATAAATGGCATCGCGAGCCTCTGCCGGCAGCCCATCGAATGCGTCCGAATAGATCATGTAACTGCACGGATAGCGCATGAGCCGGACCGACAAATCGAGTTGCCACAACGAGCGTCCCTGGTGATCCGACGTTCCTCGAGCCGCAAAGGTCTGCGCAAAGCCAGACGAGCCGGTGACCGGTCCTGCGAGGTAGTGGAACATCGGACGCGCGTGTCAATGGTAACATCGGCGGACGATCGCCGCCCTGCCCGATGGCAGCGCTCTGCGCGGGCCAGGAGCGTGTCCGACTAACTGTGACGGTGGACCGCGAAGACCGCGAAGGCCGCAAAGAACAGATACGGCGGTCCGCGGGGTTCTGGCTGTTAATAAAAGTCGTGCGCGTCGAAATCGATATCGACCCCGCGCATGCCCTGAACCTGTTCGGCGCGCACCGACGTCACGCCATCCTGGTTCTGCAGCACGCCGTCGACGATGAGAAACGGCTCTTCGACAATGACGAGGCGGTCGCGCGCGAACAGGTCGGGCCGCACGATGATGTTGGCGATGCCGGTTTCGTCCTCCAGTGTGAGAAACACGAACCCTTTGGCGGTCCCGGGGCGCTGGCGCGTGATGACCATTCCGGCGACGCGCACGCGGCGGCCCTGGCGCGCGGTGAGCAAATCGCGCGCGCGGAGGATGCCGCGCGTGGCCAGCTCCTCCCGCCGCAGCGCCATCGGATGCCGGCCGGCTGTAAGTCCCATCCCGGCGTAGTCGGCCACGAGGCGCTCGGCTTCGGTCATCGGTTTCAGTGGACAGGCGTTGGAGTCGGAGTTCGCGCCGCGTTCACCATCGATCGGTTCCCATTTCCCCCCTCCTGCCTGTCTTTCTTGCACTGGCGCTCGGGCCCCACCCGGGGTCCCCACCGCGGCAGCCGCGGTGGGGGCCCCGCCCCCAGCGCGAACTGACGCTGACACCGACCCTTCGACAGGCTCAGGGTCATCCCGAGCGCCGTCGAGGGACGAGCCGAGGATTCCCATGTCCTCGGTTCGGTGTGGCCGCAGGCGCCCCTGTCCTGCCCATCCCGCCTGTCCTGCCTGTCCTGCCCCTTCTGCCTGTCCTGCCGCTCCACCCTCCTCGAAGAGCTCGCCACTCGGCCGCACCGCACGCTCGGCCTGCCACAGCGCGGACCGACGATCGTAGCCGAACGAGTTGAGCGCGCCGATGTCGGCGAGGGTCACGACTTCGTCGCGGCGCAGGCCAGTACGCGCAATGAGATCGTCGAGTGAACGGAAACGCCGGCGGTCGCCTTCCCGGTGCGCCGGCGCCCAATCGTGCGAACAGTTGTTGCAGAACCAGCGGCGCTCATCCACACGCTCCAGCATCGATTCATCGTCGCATCCGCATTTTGGACAGGCGGGATCGGCGGGATGGGAGCGCCTGCGGCCACCCGGAGCCGAGGACATGTGAATCCGAGGCGAAGGGTCGGCGTCAGTTCGCGCTGGGGGCGGGGCCCCAGCGCCAGTGCAAAAAAGATGGGATGCGCCGGCGATGGTGCGCCCAACCTGTTCGCGCAGGCCGTTCACATAGCGCAATCCCAGCCTGATCGCGCCGTCGGCTTCGATTGTGCACTCCCAGTCGGAAATCTGGACGTCGATGGGATGGAACCGCACGCCACGGCGCTGGGCGTCTTTGACGAGCGACGAGGGATGATAGAACCCCATCGGCTGATTGTTGAGCAGCGCCGTATAGAACGCCGCCGGATAGTGCACCTTCAGATAAGCGCTCGCATAGGCGAGCAACGCAAAACTCGCGGCATGCGATTCGGGAAATCCATACAGCGCGAACGACGTGATCGACTTGATGATCTCCTCCGCCGCATCGCCGGCAATCCCCTGGCGCGCCATCCCGTCGCGCAGCTGTACTTCGACTTGCTTCATCCGCCGCTCCGATCGTTTGAAGCCGAACGCGCGCCGCAGCTCTTCGGCCTGTCCGCCGCTGAATCCGGCCGCGACCATGGCCATGCGCAGCAACTGCTCCTGGAACAGCGGCACGCCGAGCGTCCGGGCGAGAATCGGTTCGAGCGACGGATGCGGATACGTGACCGGTTCGCGTCCGGCGCGGCGATTCAAATACGGGTGCACCATCTGTCCGACAATCGGTCCCGGGCGGATGATCGCCACCTGCACGACGATGTCGTAGAACCGCGTCGGCTTCAGCCGCGGCAGCGTCGCCATCTGCGCACGCGACTCGACCTGGAAGACGCCAATCGTGTCGGCCTCGCACAGCATCTTGTAGATGGCCGGATCGTCCTGCGGTAAATGCGCGAGATCGACGCGAGGCTGAGCGCGCCACGTGTATCGTCCCTCGACGTTGTGCAGGACGACCCTGAGCTCGTCGTCCAGCGACTCCGCTCGGAATGACCCTGCGTGGGCCGAAGGGTCGACGGGTCGTGGAACAGGGCCGACACCCGGGTCGGCCCCGGTATCGATGTTCACGGCGTTGATCGTGATCCGGCCGTTCACCAGCGCCAGCGCATCCTGAATGACGGCCATCATGCCGAGGCCGAGCAGATCGACTTTGACGATGCCCATGTCGGCGCAATCGTCCTTGTCCCACTGCACGACGACGCGGCCCGGCATGCTGGCGTTTTCGAGCGGCACGACCGCATCGAGCTGTCCCCGACAGATGACCATGCCGCCCGAATGCTGCCCGAGGTGCCGTGGCAGATCGAGCATCTGGTGCCAGAGCCGCGCAAACAGGCGGACGCGATTGGAGCCCGGATCGAGGCCGACCGCCGACAACTGGCGCGGCAGCGTGTCGGCCGGATCGGTGAACTCGAACTGATTCATGATTTTCGCCAGGCGATCCACCTGTGTCGCATCGAACCCGAGCACCTTGCCCACCTCGCGCGCCGCGCTCCGTCCGCGGTAGGTGATGACATTGGCCGTCATCGCCGCGCCGCGCGCGCCGTATTTGGCGTACACGTGCTGAATGACCTGCTCGCGCCGATCGCCGCTCGGCAGATCGAGATCGATGTCGGGCCATTCGCCGCGTTCCTCCGACAGAAACCGCTCGAACAGCAGGTCCATCCCGACCGGATCGACCGCCGTAATCCCGAGGCTGTAACACACCGCGCTGTTCGCGGCCGACCCGCGTCCCTGCACCAGGATGTCGTGCTGCCGCGCAAAATTGACGATGTCCCACACGATGAGGAAATAGCCGGCGAGCTCGAGCTTCTCGATCAAATCCAGCTCGCGCGCAATCTGCGCACGCGCGCGGTCGTGATAGGGCCGGTAGCGCTCGCGCGCGCCGACGTCGGTGATCTGACGCAGGAACGACACCTGCGTCTCGCCGGGCGGCACCGGATAATCCGGAAAGCGATACCCGAGGTCGGCCATCGTGTACTGCAGCCGGTCGGCCAGCTCGCGCGTGCGCGCAGCGGCGGCCTCGTGGTCGCGGAAGAGCGTCGCCATGTCGGCGGGCAGCTTCAGATAGCGCTCGGCATTCGGCGCGAGCCGGCGTCCGGCGGTCGCGAGATCGGTGTGATGATGAATGCAGGTGAGCACATCGAACAGCGGCCGCTCGGACGCGGTGGCGAAGCGGACGCCGTTGGTGGCGACGGTCGGCACGTGGAATGCCGAGGCGAGCGCGGTTAACGCGTCGTTTTCCTGCTCCTGATGACGCTGGAAATGCCGCTGCAGTTCGACGTACACGTTGCCGCGGCCGAACAGGCCGACGAGACGATCGAGGAGGCCGCCGACGCCATACCGCTGTGCCTGCAGCGCCGCCCGGCCGGCGAACGCGACGAGGCCGTCCGTCGAGCCTTCCAGTTCGTCGAGCGTCAGCGCGCCTTCGCCTTTCGGCGCGCGCATCTTCATGCGCGTGACGAGGCGACAGAGGTTGCGGTAGCCGTTCTGCGATTCGCAGAGGACGGGAAGGATGAGGGCCGGGTAGGGCTGGTGGGCCGGGTAGGGAGAACCTGTGTTCTCTTCCGGGTTCTGGACCGGTTCCGCCCCACCTGCCCTACCTGCCCCACCTGCCCTACCCGCCTGTCCTGCCCCACCTGCCCGTCCTGTGTCGATGGTGAGCTCCGCGCCGATGATCGGACGAACGCCCGCCGCGAGCGCCGCCTTGTGAAATCGTGGCGCACCGTACACGCCATCCCGATCGAGCAGGGCGAGCGCAGAGTAGCCGAGATCGGCGGCCCGATCGACGAGCGCCTCGGGCAGCGACGCGCCCTGCAGAAAACTGAAGGCCGATGCCGTATGCAGTTCGATGTACGAGGAAGACACGGGACTTCAGAATTCAGAATTTGGAATTTGGAATTTGGAATTTGGAATTTTGGAATTTGGAATGATCAATCGCCTTTCGACCCGCCAGCGGATGCGTCAATCGACGATGGCATCGATGAACCACCCGCCGGTCGCACGATCCTGAAAGATGCGATAGACGCCGCCGTCGGTCAGCGCCACATCCCATTCGTCGCAATCCCAGGAGGGCAGGTGGGGCAGGTAGGGCAGGTGGGGCAGGTAGGGCGGGTGGGCCTGGTGGGTCGGGGAGGCTTGGGAGGTCGGGGAGGTCGGGGAGGTCTGGGAGGTCTGGTGGGTATTCGCCTCACTTGCCGCGTCTGGCCTATCCGACTCACCTGACCCACCCGACCTCCCCGACCCACCTGCCCCACCAGGCCCACCTGCGCCCCACCCACCCTACCTGCCCTGTCGATCCACCAGTTGCCCGACGACCGCCATGGGCCGACACAGGTGACGACGGTTCCGCCCACAAACCCGCGGCGGTCGGTCGTGACGCGCACAGGAGCCCCGTCCTGAACGGCGACGCGCGCCGGCACCGGTTGACGACACCGGCGAACCGCACTGACGACGACGTGATCGCCCGTGTTCACGACATTCAACGCAGAACCCGCAGAACTCGCAGAATTGTGTTGATCGGATGCTCCGCGGGTTCCGCGAGTGCTGCGTTGTCCGTCGTGATCTCGCGTTCCGCGAATTCCGCGTTGATCGTCATGTTCGGTCGGAAACGGCACCATCGCGAACGCGTCCGGACGATAGGAATCGACCATCTCCGGCGCGCCAAGGCGATCCTGCCCCATCAGTGCGGCGAGCCGCGCCAGCAGCGTCGACAACTGCTCTGCCGTGGGATGCGCTCGCGTGAACAAGGTGTGCTGCAGGATTCGTCCCGGCGTGGGATCGATGACGATGGTGACCCTATCGATGGCGCTGCCCGGCGGATGCGATTCGAGATCCAGCAGCGCCAACGTCCGGAGCGCCCGCACATCGCGCATCGGCGACGGCAGCTCGAGCCGCCGCGCGTACGGCTCGCGCGTAACGAGCCGCAGGATGACGTGCAGCACCGCCGTGCCGCGATCGCGACGCTCGAGCCGCGTCGACAGCGGTTCGAGCAGCCGCGTGAGGACGAACGACAGCGGCTCGAGCCCGTCGATTGGCCATTCGAGATCGAGCGACGCTTCGAACCGCTCGTCTTCGAGCGTCGGCACGAGCGGCCGAACATCTTCGCCGCGCGCGATGGCCTGCCAGACGAGCGCGTGACGTCCAAACCGCGACGTCAGATCCGCCTGTGGCAGTGCCGCGAGCTCGCCGAGCGTTTTCACCCCCCACCGTTTGAATGTCGCCTGATCGGCGGGCCGGGCCAGCCCGGCCCCGATCCCGTCGATATCCATGACGGGTTGCAGGATCCCGATCGGGATGGCCGCCAGCGCGGCGGCCTGATCACCAGGCGCCGCAATGGTGACACCAGGACGCGCGTGCGCCAGGACGAGCGCCGCCATCCGGGTGGCGGCGACGGCAACGTGAACACGGACGCCGCGCGACACCGCCGCGCGACGCAACTCTTCGCCGATCATGCGGGCGGGATCCAAACAGCCACGGAGGACACGAGGGACGCGGAAGGTCAATCCTGTGGTGAGACCGGTATGATTCGTGCGGCTTCCCAGCATCCGTTCGAGGCCGCTGACGTCAATCGACACGAGATGATCGTGATGGCGCTCGTACCGCGGCGAGAACTCCCGCGCGATCGGCACTAGCAGGGGGGCACGTGGCACATCGATGCCAACGTCGGGGCCACCGTCGGGCGCCGGCGGTTGATAGAGACACGCGTACAAAGGCGTCGCGACTCGTGGTCCGGGATTCGGGACGCTCACGTTATGCACCGTACGCAGCAGCCGTGCGCAACACGGCGCTCGTTTCCTGACCGGCATGCGATCGAGCACGCACCACATGCGCCTCGATGTCGAGGCCGTCGAACAAGCGGCCGCGGAAACGAATGTGGAATGTGGAATGTGGAATGTGGAATTGCAGCGTGAGTCCCGAGGAACTGCGCGCCATCGGCTGAGTGCCCACGAGCACCCCGGCCGTCTGACTGCCTTCGAGCAGACGCTGCAGCCGGAGCCATGTGGTGAACGGCAACCCCCGCACCGCGTTGGCGGGGGCTTCGGCCACGTCGAAGACGACGACGCCGAAGTTCCCGGCCTGCAGCACGAGTGCGAACGCGCGAATCGCCTGTTCCATCGCGCGTTGATTCAGATCGCGACACAACCCGGGATTGGCGACAACGTGGCCGCGTACCCACAGCAGTTGGTTCAGCGCAATGCCGGCTGCGTGCGCCGACGCGACATCGAACATGTCGAGCGCATCGACCACCGCGACGAGCTCGCCGCGGCCGGTGGCCGCCGCCAGCATGCGCAGCAGGACGCTCGTACGCCCGGACGAGCGGGGACCGGCGAGCTCGGACAGGTGTCCACGTGGAAACCCGCCGCCGATCCGTGCGTCCAAAGCGGTGATGCCGGTGGACGCCACCACCGCCTCATCGGGTGGACCGCAGGCATCCGTCAGCGGCAGAGCCGTCGTGAGGGTGCGATCCAGGTGACGGGTTCGAAGGAGCGATTCGAGATCCGATCGTGCGAGCGGCATCGTGTTTTCGCTTTTTATTCGCCTTCGGCACACTATACCGCACGGCCTGAATCGGGATCAAGTAAGCTAAGATCCGAGTCAAACTCTGCAGGCGTAAACACCTGCGCTACATTTCTTTAGGGCCTGCCCTCCATGGTCAGGGCCTGCGCCACAATTTGGCGTGCGGCGCGCCATCCGGTTGGCGCGACAACTTCTGTTTCAGGCGTCTTATCTCTTGGTCGAACCCGCGTCCGCTCGAGCCACGGCGACCGCTGATCCCACAGCCCCCCTGCCTGCACTCGGCCCGCGGACCCTGCGGCGCATGCTCGCCGCGTTCACGTACCGCGATTTCCGCGTCCAGTGGTTTGGCGCGTGTACCTCGAGCATCGGCACGTGGATGCAGATCGTGGCGCAGAACTGGCTCGTCCTGTCGCTCACGAACTCGGCCTTCTTCCTCGGGCTCGACGCGTTCCTGCAGCAACTGCCGATCATTCTGTTCACCCTGATCGGCGGCGTGTTCGCCGATCGCTACGATCGGCGGCGCACGTTGCTCACGTCGCAATACATCCAGATGGCAACCTCAGGCACGCTCGCGCTGCTGATGTACTTTCAGGTCGTCCAGGTCTGGCACATTCTGGTGCTGTCGTCGGTCACCGGCCTCGCGCAGGCGTTCGGCGGCCCCGCCTATCAGTCGCTCATCCCGTCGCTCGTCGACAAGAAAGATCTGCCGAATGCGGTGGCCCTGAACTCGATTCAGTTCAACGTCGCGCGCGTCCTCGGACCGCTGCTGTTCGCCGCGACGCTCGACGGGTTCCGCACATGGGGCTACAACGAGCCGCAGGCGATGAACGCCTGTTTCCTGCTGAACTCGCTGTCGTTCCTCGTCGTCATCAACACGCTGATGGCGCTGCGCGTGAAGCACATTCCGCCCGCCGCCACGAGGGGGATGCGCGACGAGTTGCGCGGCGGCCTCTCGTACGTCAAGGCGCACGGGACGCTCGTCGCGCTGATCGTGCTCGCCGCCGCAACCACCTTCCTCGGTTTCGCGCTGCTCACGTTCCTGCCGCTCTTCGCACGGAGCGTGTTCCACGAGGGAGCGGACACCTACAGTCATCTGATGGCATGTTCCGGTGCCGGATCGATCGTCGGTGCGCTGATCGTGGCCTGGCTGGGAAAATTTCATCGTATGGGGTTGACGACGTTGCTGGTGCAGATCGTCTACGGCCTGCTGATCATCGCGTTCGCCACGTCGCGGATCCTCTGGCTGAGCGAGATCCTGCTGTTCTTCACCGGCGTGGCGCTGATGGTGGTCTTTTCGACGGTGACGTCGCTGGTGCAGCTCATCGCGCCGAACGAGATGCGCGGACGCGTGATGAGCATCTACATGCTCGCGTTCCGCGGCGGCATGCCGCTCGGCAGCCTGGTCAGCGGGTATTTCGCGAAATCGTTCGGCGCGCCGGCCGTCATCAGCGTCAACGGGATGCTGCTCGTTGCTGTGGCCGCGTACTTCCTGACCCGCAGTCATGGTGTCAGGGAAACCTGAGCATCGCGTCCTTGTTTTTCACCTCGGCAAACGGATCATCACGAAGCTACGAAGAGTACGAAGGCACACGAAGAAAAATCATGGACGAACAACTCTTCGTGCCCTTCGTGTTTCTTCGGCCTTCGTGAAAAGGCGTTCATCAAGGACGTGTCTACTCTGCGGCTCTTGGTGTGCTCCGCGTTTCACCCTGGCGAGATCCTGGTGAAAATCCGTATACTGCACGCATGCGACGAACACTGCTTCGCGCGATGACGCTCGTGATGACGGCCGGCGCCGTGGTGCCACTGCTCGGGCAGTCACGTCCTCAGCCCGGAGTGAAGCTGCCGCTGGCGCAGATCGACGCGCAGATGTTCCACGTCAGCGCCGGAAAACGGCTCAAGCCGGCCTCGTGGCCGAACGGGGCGCGCGTCGCGGTAGGCCTCAGCTTTGACGTCGACAACGCGACGGCGGACCTCGCCACGGGCAACCTGATTTCGGAATCGATTTCCCGCGGTGAGTACGGCGCGGTGGACGGCGTTCCACGGATCCTTCGGCTCCTCGACAAGCACCAGCTGCCGGCCTCGTTCTTCATTCCCGCGGTGAGCCATCTGCTCCACCCCGAGATGATCCCCATGATCATGAAGAGCGGCCGTCATGAGATTGGAGTGCACGGGTGGATTCACGAGCATCTGCCATCGGTCAACGACGCAGCCGCCGAGCAGGACATGCTCACGCGCGCCGTCGAGACGTTGACCAGGGCCATCGGCAAGCGGCCGGTCGGTTATCGCGCGCCGTCGTGGCAGTTCAGCGCATGGACGATGAAGCAGGTGAAGGACGCCGGCTTTCTCTACGACAGCAGCCTGATGGCCAGCGACGATGCGTACGAGATTCTGCTCGACAAGCAGCCGACTGGCGTCGTCGAGCTGCCCATCGAACGCATTCTTGACGACTTTCCGTACTTTGGCGGAGCCACCAACGGCGGATTGCCGAATCCCGATCTGATCGAACAGGTGTTTCGGTCCGAGTTCGACGTCGCGTATGAAGAAGGAGGGCTCTTCGTCCTGACGATGCATCCGCACATTACCGGTCATCGATCCCGGGCTGCAGGCCTGGAGAAGCTGATCGTGCACATGAAGTCAAAGCCGGGCGTGTGGTTCGCCACGCACGAGCAAATCGCGCGCTACGTCAAGGCGAACCAGCGATCGTGAGATTGCAGATTGCAGATTGAAAAGTGCAGATTGTCGATCAACTGGCGATTGCTCATTGCCCGTGGTTACGTGCGGCCGCGGTCGCGAATACAATAGAACACGATTCACATGCCCGTTCTCGAGCTCCTTACCAGCTCCGGACTCGGTTCGCTGCTCGGCATGCGCCATGCGCTCGAACCGGATCACCTCGCGGCCGTGACGACGCTGATCACCGCCGATCGGCATGTCGATCGGCGCGGCAGGGCCGCATTTCTGGGCATGTGCTGGGGTCTGGGGCACACGTCGGCCCTCGTCGTTGCCGGTGCGGTTCTCGTGGCGCTCCGTGCCGAGATGCCGGCGTCTGCCGCCAACGTGTTCGAGCTGGGTGTGGCGCTGATGCTGGTGGCGCTCGGGTTGCGCGCCATCTACAGCGCGTCGCGTCAAGGGCCGACGGGGCCCGTTCACGTGCATCATCACGGCCGCGTTGTTCACATCCATCCCGGCGTGCCCGCCCACATCCACATCGGCACGTGGACGCTGGCGCGGCGCCCGCTGCTCGTCGGCGCCGTGCACGGGCTCGCTGGCAGCGGAGCATTGACCGCGCTGGTCCTGGCAACGCTGCCGTCGACGGCGTCGCGGCTTGCCTATATGGTGCTGTTCGGCGTCGGTTCGACGGCAGGAATGGCGGCGATGTCAGGGCTGCTGGGCTGGCCGCTCGCCCGCATCGGCAGTCATCGGAGAGTGGCGCGCGCGGTCTCGTTCGCCGTCGGCTGTCTCTCGACGGCAATTGGGCTGCTATACGGCTCCAGGGCTCTAGGATTTTAACCGTCCAAGCTCGAGTCAGTTCTTCGTCGATGATCCGGATTATCACGAAGCCTCGAAGAGTACGAGGGACACGAAGAATGGTTTGTACAACCTTGCTTCGTGATCTCGCTTGTCTTCGTGCCTTCGTGATGAGCCGTATCCCGCCTGAAGTCGGACACCGCCAAATGTTCTATTTAACAGTCACCGTCCACGAAACCGGCACGGACTCGGGCACGAAACACACCTTGTCGTCACACGCTTGAAATTCGAGCGTGCCCGCCACGGCGACGGTCGATCCCGGCTTCAGCGACTTCTCCAGCGTCACGTCCTGCAGCAGCTTGAACGGGTTGTGGTAGACCGGCACGGTCTCGTTCAGGGCTTCAAAGTGCACCATCTCCGATTTCGGGTACGTGAGCTTGCCAATCCTGATGTCTGGCTGCGGTTTCAGCGTGAGCGTCACCGGGAGATAGTCTTTCGCACCTGGTGCATAGACATGAATGCCGGGATGTGGCGTCATCTCGACGACGAGCGACACCTTCGCGCCCGATGCCATGGCCGCCGTCACCGGCGGCGTGTTGATCGCGGCATGTTTCGAGAGCGGCTGGGCGCCGCGGAACTGGAGCGACGGCGCATTCTGGGCGACAACGGCGGTTGAGGAGCACAGGAGCGCGAGCAAAACTGTCCGCATGGCAGTTGACCTTCATCTTGATTGTACAGGGTGTCGGGTCCGCCGGGTAGCCGGGAGCGTGTCATCGCTTGATGGCTTCATACAACGTGCTTGCACCGCCGCCGAGCGCGGCACCAACGAGCGCGCCTTTCTTCCCGCCGATGACGGCACCCACGCCTGCGCCGGCCGCAGTGGATCCGCCAACGACCATCGCTGTCCGCTTCCAGTCGCGACCTGCGCGGCGCTCCACCGGCGCGGTGTTGCGGGCCCGGGTCGATGTGACCACGCGTCGCGCCGTTGACGCAGTTTGCACATATGAATCATCTGCAGCAACAGGGCGCGCAGTATTCATGGGAGACGTCACCGGTGTCCGGACCGCGTACGGAGCGTAGGGATCGCCCGTCAGCGCTACTCGTTCTGCGAACGCCGGACGCGCGAGCTGATACCCGTCCGCTCGGGGATCGTACTGCACGACGCCGGTCGGCGCGGCCGCCACACGCGAACCAGACAGGGTGTAAGCAATGAGCAGCACGCCCATCGCGATCACCGTCAGAACAGACGCCAGAAACTCTCTCATGAACTCACCTCACTGGGAGGATCACACAAGGGCAGTGCCAACGGCCGATCGCGATTTCATTGGGAATTTCGAGCCATTTCACATCCGGCCTCTGGCGTCCGACCTGAAAAGGGGTCATCCGTAACCGGCCATCTGTAGAATGATCGCGATGTCTACGCGCATCCTGATCGTCGAAGACGATCCGGACATCGCCGAACTTGTAAGTCGATATCTCGACAAGGCCGGGTTCCAGACCGAACGCGTGGCATCGGGCCGGGACGCGCTCAAACGAATTACCGCGCAGCCACCGGATGGTCTCGTCCTCGACCTGATGCTGCCTCATGTCGACGGGCTCGAGATCTGCCGCATCGTCCGCGCCAACGAGAAGACGGCAACCGTTCCGATCATCATGCTCACCGCCCGCGGCGACGAATCCGAACGAATCGTCGGTCTGGAGCTCGGGGCCGACGATTACCTCGCCAAGCCTTTCAGCCCGGGCGAACTGGTTGCGCGCGTGCGGGCGCTGCTCCGCCGCGCACAGCGTGCGCAGAAGCCGACGACAATCATGTCGTACGGACCGATCGTGGTCGATACCGAGCGCCACGTCGTGACCGCGAATGGGCAGGATGTGACGTTGACCGCGAAAGAATTCCTGCTGCTCGCCTACCTGTTGCAGCACCGCGGACGTGTGCTCTCGCGCGATCTGCTGCTCACCGATGTGTGGGGGTACCGGTACACCGGAGGCACGCGCACGGTCGACGTGCACGTGCGCCGCCTGCGCGAGAAGCTGCCGATGCTGATCGAGGCGCTCGTGACAGTCAAGCAGTTCGGGTACAAGTTGACGGACCCGGCGCCGCCGGTCGAGTGATGGCGGCCGGGCTCTTCACGCGGTTTCAGATCAGGTTCTTCGTCGCGGCGTTTTTTTCCGCGGTCATCGCGCTCGCGGTCGCGGGGCTGTTCTTCGCCACCACGATGCGCAGGCAGATCGACGAGCGGATCGAACGGACGCTCATCGCCGAAGCCCGGCTGGCGGCTAATCTGCTGTCGCGCGGCCGCGCGTTCGGCTCGATCCAGGATATGGACGACGAAGCCGACCGGTTGGGCGAACTGCTCGGGGCGCGGGTGACGTTCATCGCCCCGGATGGCCGCGTCGTCGGGGACTCGTCCGAGCCGCTCGACGGCGTCATGGCGATGGAGAACCACGCGCAGCGGCCGGAGGTGATCGCCGCGCTCACATCCGGGCTGGGCCGGTCGCGTCGTTACAGCGCCACATTGAGAATCGACATGTTGTACGTGGCGGCGCCGGTGAATCATCCGGCGATCGGGTTCGTTCGCGTGGCGCTTCCGCTGACCGACGTGCGGCAGCAGCTTCAGGCGGTCTTCACGGCGACGCTTGGGGCGCTCGGTTTCGCGATGGCGGGCGGCGCAGCAATCGCCTGGCTCCTGTCGGCGCGCGTCGGCCGCCGCGTACGACTGATCGCCGACATTGCAAGCCGCTACCGGCGCGGCGATCTGACGCCGCCGCGGCTCGGGTTCGGCGATGATGAGCTCGGAAAGGTTGCGCAGGCGCTCAACGATTCGATCCAGGAAATCGGGCGGCGACTGGAGGAACAGGCGCGCGACCGGGCCCGGATGGAAGCGATCCTCGCGGGCATGGTCGAAGGCGTGATCGTCGTCGACGCGCACGGACGGCTGCAACTGGTCAACGCCGCAGCGCGGCAGATGCTCAGGCTGGATCGTGCCGGCACCGGCCGGCCGTATGTCGAAACGATCCGCCATCCGGCGATTGCCGAGCTCGTCGCCGCCGTGCTGCTCGGCCGCACGCCGGAGCCGCTGCAGTTGTCGCCGCCGCGTGACGCCGCACGGACGATCCTGGCTCGCGCCGCACCGGCCGCCGGGAGCGGCGATCAGGGCGTCGTGCTGGTGCTGCTCGATATCACCGACCTGCGCCGCGCCGATCAAATCCGGCGTGATTTCGTCGCCAATGTGTCTCACGAGCTTCGCACGCCGCTGACCGCTGGTCGCGGGTACGTCGAGGCGCTCTCGGAAGGCGATACGACGCCGGACGAGAGCCGGCGCTTTCTCGAGATCATCGCCCGGCACACCGATCGCATGGAACGGCTGGTCAAGGATCTGCTGCGCCTGGCGCGTCTGGATGCGGGGCAGGAGACGCTCGAGCTCGTGGCGTGCGACACGCGCACGCTCATCGAGGGCGTCGTGAACGATCTGGCGCGGACGGCGGAGCAGCGAGGCCAGCGTATCGTGGCGGCTGTCGCGCCGGGTGGTGAAAAGGTGCGCGTCGATCCAGCCAAGCTGCACGATGCGCTGCGGAACCTCATCGCCAACGCGATCAACTATGCGCCCGAGCAGACGACCATTCACGTCGCTGCCACGCCG
Source organism: Acidobacteriota bacterium (assembly GCA_003222455.1). Taxonomy (GTDB): domain Bacteria; phylum Acidobacteriota; class Vicinamibacteria; order Vicinamibacterales; family CAVVIG01; genus QHWF01. Next base: position 519 of record QHWF01000206.1, on the reverse strand, counting down.
GTCGGTGGCCGGATCGCGATTGCCGTCTCAGACGAGGGTCCGGGCATCCCCGAACAGGATCTGTCGCGCGTCTTCGAGCGTTTCTACCGCGTCGACAACTCGCGCGCGCGCGATCCCGGCGGCACCGGACTCGGATTGGCAATCGTGAGGCACCTGATCGAGCTCCATGGCCGCAGCGTCCGTGCGGAAAACCCTCCGGAAGGAGTCGCACGGTTCGTGCTGACGGTGCCGGGCGTTCAGCGGGGCTGAAGTGCGGAAACGAAGATGAGGCCACGAAGACACCACATCGCCTGCTGGCTTTCACCTTGCCCGCTCGCTTTGAGCGACACGTTGCCCGCTCGTCACAGCTTTTGGCCACGAAGGCACGAAATCACGAAGAAATTCCTTGTACTTTTCTTCTTCGTGCGTCCTTCGTGTCTTCGTGTCTTCGTGTCTTCGTGGCAAAAGGTGCGGCGATTAACCAGTGCAGTCGCTGAAAGCACGGCATCCAGACAAATTCACTGTAATCCGCTCGCATCG
>QHWF01000205.1:498-6284 GCA_003222455.1 Acidobacteriota bacterium | reverse complement strand
CAGGTGCGCACGCTACAGGACACGCTGGATCGTGCCTCGGCGCAGATGGCGTTCACAATGGTGTTGCTCGCGATTGCGGCCGGGGTCGCGCTGGCGCTCGGCCTGATCGGCACCTACGGCGTCATGTCCTACATCGTCAGTTTGCGCACCGGTGAAATCGGCGTGCGCCTCGCGCTTGGCGCGGAGCCGGGGAGCGTGGCGGGGATGATCGTACGGCAGGGCGGAATCGTTGCGCTCGTCGGCATCATGGCCGGCCTCGGCGCCGCGTTCGCCGGCAGCCGGCTGATCGAGTCGCTGCTATACGCGGTCAGCCCGCGGGATCCGGGGGTGTTCGCGGCAACCACTCTTGTCCTGCTGGCTGTCGCGCTCCTCGCGTGCTGGCTGCCCGCGCGCCGCGCCGCCGGCCTCAGTCCCCTCGAGGCGCTGCGTACGGAGTAGTGACCTTCATGCGGCTCGCGTCGTTTAATCTGGAGAACCTGTTCGATCGGGCCAAGGCATTCAACCAGGACACCATCGCCGATGGCAAGAAGGTCCTGGATAAGTTCGGCCGGCTCAATAAAGTCTTCGCCAGACCGACCTACAACGCAGCCGACAAAAAGACGATGTTGGACGGCCTCGATGACTTGGGGGTGTTGAAGGACGATAACGCCGGGGAGTTTGTCCGCCTGCGCCAGAACCGGGGCAAGCTCCTCAAGCGGCCTCATGGCGGGCCTGTGGAGGTCGTGGCGAATGGTCGCGACGATTGGATCGGCTGGCTCGAACTCAAAACAGAGCGAGTGAACGAGATCGCCACGCAGAACACCGCTCGGGTCATCCGCGACGTAAAGGCGGACGTCCTGGCGACGATCGAAGTTGACAACCGCGTGGCTGTCCTGCGGTTCAATGAGCAGCTCCTACCGTCGGTAAACGCTGAACCCTACCCGCACGTCATGGTCATCGACGGCAATGACGACCGCGGCATCGACGTCGGCCTGATGACCCGGTTCCCGCTTGGCACGATGCGGAGTCACGTCGATGATCTCAGGAATGGCTCACGCATCTTCAGCCGTGACTGCCCGGAATACGAGATCCTGCTGCCGTCGGGAGGCACGCTCCTCCTCCTCGTCAACCACTTCAAGAGCAAGGGGTCCGGTACCCAGGCGGACTCAAACGCACGCCGTCTGCGGCAGGCCGAACGCGTACGGGAAATCTACGAGGGGCACCGTCAGGCTGGCGTGACGAGCATCGCCGTTATCGGCGATTTCAACGACACTCCGGATGCCGCGCCGTTGGCACCGCTGCTCGCCCACGAGTCGAACTTGCGCGACGTGAGTGTGCACCCGAAATACCAGGATGACGGGCGTCCAGGTACATTTGCCAACGGCACGAAATCCCAGAAGATTGACTATATCCTGCTGTCGCCCGAACTCTTTGACCAGGTCGAAAACGCGGAGGTATTCCGTAAAGGCGTGTGGGGCGGGAAGAACGGCGACCTCTTCGAGCATTTCGTCGAGATGAAGAAACCTGTGGACGCGGCGTCCGACCACGCCGTTCTCTTTGTTGATCTGAACATCTGAGGAATTCATGATGCGAACGTTTCATCAACGAGTGCTCCGCTCAATCGAGACCCTGGCCCAGGATCTTCGATACGGCGCCCGCAATCTTCGCCGGGCGCCGGGGCTCGTGGCCGTAAGCGTCCTGTCGCTCGGACTGGGAATCGGGCTCAACCTGACGCTGTACGCTGGCGTGACGACGGTTTTTCGGCATCAGCCGACGATGACGGCCGCGGCCGCGGTCGTCGGCATCGAGCCCGGAAACGGCCGTCAGTTCTCCTATCAGAATTACCGCGACCTCCGCGACAGCGGAACGTTCTCCGACGTCGTCGGGTTCAGAATGTCGGCGATGAACCGCCGCGTCGGCGACGAGCTCGAGCGCTTGAGCGTGCTGGTGGTGACCGACAACTTCTTCGAAGGCCTCGGCATCCGTACACGACTCGGCCGAACGTTCGGCGCCGGAGAAGCCGCGGCGGAGCGTTCCCCGCGAGTGATTGTCCTCGATCATTCGTACTGGAATGCGCGATTCGGCGCCGATCCGAACGCGATCGGCCAGACGATGATCCTCGACGGCGAGCTGTTCACGGTAACCGGCGTCCTGCCGGAGGACTATCGATCGGTCACCGGCTTCATGGCGCCGAGTGCGTACGTGCCGGTCAGCGCGTTGACGCTGCCGACCTTGAACGATCGGGGGAGTCCAACGTTGAGCGTCCTGGCGAGGCTGGCGCCGGGCGGCACGCGTGAGCGCGCACAGGCCGTTGTGACAGCGATCGGCGCGGAGCTCGAGCGCCGATTCCCCGAGATGAACGACCGCATGTCGCGGCCGGCGCAAGTGTTTCCCGCGGATGCGATGCAGTTCCGCGGCACGCCCGTCGGGTTCCGGCTGTTTCCGATCGTGCTGCTGGTCCTGTTCGGCCTCGTCTTGCTGATCGGGTCGGTCAATGTGGCCGGTCTGCTTCTGGCGCGGGCCGTCTCCCGTCAGCACGAGCTGACAATCAGATCGGCGCTTGGCGCCAGCCGCTTCCGCGTCATCCAGTCACTGCTTTCAGAAAGCTTCCTGTTGTCGCTTCTGGGCGCGGGCGGGGGCCTTGCTCTGGCCTACATCCTGAGCCGATCGGATTGGCTCGGCTCGATGCGCCCGCTGCAGCGCGTGTTCTCGCCCGATCGCCAGTTACTGCTGCCGGGACTCTTTCTCGTCGCACTGACCACACTCCTCTGCGGTGTCGCGCCGGCGCTGCGGTCGAGCAGGATGAACCTTCTCGCCGGGCTCAGGAAGGGAGCTGCGGGCGCGACCGGCCGCGTCAACGTTCGCAGCGCGTTCATCGTGGGTCAGGTTGCCCTGTCCCTCACGCTGCTCGTGGTGTCGTCGCTGTGCCTCCGCAGTCAGCTGCGGATCGTGGGCCTTGATCTCGGCTTCGATCTCGATCACGGTGTCGTGACGCGCTTCAACGTCGAGCCCGTACGTGGTCCGCTGGCGGCGCGGCTCGCGTTTGCGGATCGGGTTGTCGAACGGATCGGGCAGATTCCCGGCGTGCAGTCGGCTGCCGTCACCGCGCTCGTGCCGCTGGGCGGCGACGCTCTCGTCGCCAGCTTTCACCCGGCCGGCCGCACCGATATTCCGGGGACCCGGCCGTCCACGCTCAGCGTCGGCCCGCGCTATTTCGAGACGCTCTCGATTCCCGTTGTGCAGGGCCGTGAATTCGATGCGACGGATCGTAACGGCACGCCAGCGGTCGCGATCGTGAACCAGACGTTCGTGAACACGTACTTTCCCGGTCAGCGCGCGCTCGGCCAGCGCATTGAGATCGGCGGCGAATCTGATGCCGAGATCGTCGGCGTCGTGCGTGACAGCAGGATCGACACCATCGGCGAAGCGCCGAAATCGGTCGTGTTTTATCCGTACGCACAGCGCCCGAGGCGACTGACGGTCATTGCGCGGACAGCAGGCAATCCGGCAGCCACGCTGCCCGCCTACCGTACCGCGATCCGTGAGCTGGATGCCACGGCGAACGTCTCCATCGGCACGCTCAGAGACGCTGCCAGCACCGAATTGACGATGCGGCGCGTGGGTACACAAATGGTTGGTGCGATCGGGATCGTCGGGTTGCTCCTCACCGCGATCGGGTTATACGGGGTCGTGTCGTACCTCGTCGCCTCGAGGACCGTGGAGCTGGGCATCCGCATGGCGCTTGGCGCCACGCCGCGACAGCTGCATCGCGAGGTCTTGCGTCATGCGGCACGCCTGGTTGGCGGAGGGATGGCGATCGGCGCCGCCGCGTCGGTACTGATCACGCCGGCGCTGGCCACGTTCCTCGCGGGACTCAGCCCGGCGGATCCGATCGCGTTCGTGGCCGCCGCCGCGGTGCTGATGCTCGTCGCGTTTGTCGCGAGCTATCTGCCCGCCCGCCGCGTGGCCCGAGTGGATCCGCTGCTCGCCCTTCGGGAATGAACACTATGCCGTATGTTGACATACATAGAACCACAATGTATAAGACTTCTACGTATGGACATGAGCAAAGACCTGGTTGCTGCTTCCGCCACGCCGCTCGTGCTCGCCATCCTTGCCGAAGGCGACAGTTACGGCTACGCCATCATCAAGCGAGTGGCCGAGTTGTCAGGCGGGCACCTGCAGTGGACCGACGGCATGCTCTATCCCGTGCTGCACCGGCTCGAGCGCCAAGGTCATGTCGCGGCGAAGTGGTCCGCGTCCGAGAACGGCCGCAGGCGCAAGTACTACCGGATCACTAGAGAAGGCCGGGCGCAGCTGGCAGCCCAGCGGCAGCAGTGGAAGACCGTGGACGGTACCCTGCGGGGTATTTGGATGCAGGCGTGCACAGTATGACGACCATCGCCGATCGACCTCTCGAGGAGCAAATTGCGCAGTGGCGCACGTACTTACGCCGCCGGCAGGCCGTTCACGGTCCCGACGTGGAGGAGCTCGAGGGACATCTGCGCGACCAGTTGGCGGCGCTCACCGAGGCGGGCCTGGCCGCGGATGAAGCGTTCTTGATCGCGGTCAAGCGCATGGGCAGCCTCGATGCGCTGTCACGCGAGTTCGCACGCGCGCACTCCGAGCGGCTGTGGAAGCAATTGGTCGTGGCGCCCGATGCTGACGCGCCGTCGAAGACCTCGCGCACCGAGCTCCTCGTCGTCTTGAGCCTCGCCGTCGCCGCGGGATTGGCCGTCAAGCTGCCGGCCCTGTTCGGTCTTCCGCTCAGCCCCAACCAAGAAGTGCCGCCTTTCTACTTCCGGAACGCCAGTCTGTTCGTCTTCCCACTGCTGACGATCTACTTCCTGTGGAAGCGTGAGTCGGGCGTCGCAAGCGGCCTCTGGCTCGCGCTGCCGTTTGCGGCCGGGGCTGTGTTCGCCAACGTGTATCCCCTCCGCACTGGCGGCGACACGGAGAGGCTGACCGCTCTGCACCTGCCAATCGCGTTGTGGCTGCTGGCCGTCGGCGCCGCGTACGTCGGAGGCCGCTGGTTCGCCTCCGTCCGGCGCATGGACTTCGTGCGGTTCTCGGGCGAGTTGGCCATCTACTACGTGCTCATCGCGCTCGGCGGGGGAGTCGTCACCGGGTTCACGTTCATGATGTTCTCCGCCATCGATATGAATCCTGCGTGGTTCGTCGGGGGCTGGCTGATTCCGTGCGGCGCGGCGGGGGCCGTCATCATCGGGTCATGGCTCGTGGAGGCGAAGCAAAGCGTCATCGAGAACATGGCGCCGGTGCTGACCAGGCTGTTTACGCCGCTGTTCACGATTCTGCTCCTCGCGTTTCTGGCCACGATGGTGTGGACAGGCAACCCCATCAACGTGAAGCGGGAGGTACTGATCGGCTTCGACCTGCTGCTGGCGGTCGTCGTTGGGCTGGTGCTCTACGCCGCCTCGGCGCGCGACCCGCACGCACCGCCCGACTTCTTCGACGGCCTGCAGCTGCTGCTCGTGGTCAGCGCGCTCGTGGTCGACGTAGTAGCGCTCGCGGCGATCGCAGGGCGCATCTCCGAGTTTGGCTTCACTCCCAACCGGGTGGCGGCTCTTGGCGAGAATCTCATTCTGCTCGTCAACCTCGCATGGACGGCGTGGCTCTACTTCCACTTCATGCGTCACCGGGGTTCGTTTGCCGACCTGGAGCGATGGCAGATCGCCTACCTGCCGGTGTACGCGGTATGGGCGGCGCTGGTGGTTGTCGTGTTCCCGCCATTGTTCGGCTACCGCTGAGGCACTGTCCACGGCGGCGCAGAGACGCAGAGCCGCGGA
>QHWF01000205.1:0-448 GCA_003222455.1 Acidobacteriota bacterium | reverse complement strand
CTACCGCTGAGGCACTGTCCACGGCGGCGCAGAGACGCGGAGCCGCGGAGAAATCGGTTCTCGGGGCGTCACATTGTGATTCTCTGCGCCTCTGCGGCTCTGCGTCACAGTGTTTCAGCCGACCGTGCGACACTAGCGCGCATGTTCCCAGCTTTCGCGCTCGTGATCGCGCTCAGCTGACTGCACTGGCCGTGACCTGCGTGGCCGGCGGGTTGTTCCTGTGGGTGCCGTATCTGCTGCTTCCCAAGAGCCCGCGGCGGTGGTGGCTGTACACCGCCGCTGCCGCCATTCCGTTCATCGTCGTCGCCAATCTCGTCGCGCCCATCTGGATCGCGCCGCTCTTCAACAGATTCGAGCCGATGCACGACAAGGCGCTGGAGACGAAGATCCTCGCGCTGGCGGATCGTGCGGGCATCGAAGGCAGCCGCGTGTTCGAGGTAGACAAGGG
>QHWF01000257.1 GCA_003222455.1 Acidobacteriota bacterium | reverse complement strand
TGGTCCGATTGCGCGCCACTTCCAGGTCGTGCATGTGCAGCACGAAGCTTGCTGTGTTCGGCGGTACGTTGGTCCAGGTCAGCGCGGGCGAAACCTGCTCGCCGGCTTGGGTGTACTTCGCCGGAATCGGTGCGCCGTCGGCGAACGCCGTCGTCTTCAAGGTCATCGCCGGCCCGGCGGGCGCTCCGCCGGCACGCTGGCCTCCCTGGCCGCCCGCCGGCGGCGTCCGCGCCGCGTCGGCGCCGATGACGACCGCCGCCACGAACATCGCCGACGCAATCGATCGAGTGCATCGCATACGGTGTGTCCTCCCGCTGCAGGCAGACTGCAGAATTTCAGATTTCACCTTCAGACTTCAGACTTCAGACTTCAGGCTTCAAACTTCAGACTTCTCTAAGCGTCTTTCGTTTTATTGCTGATCTGAAGGTCCCACCCGTCGGGATCGGTCACGTGAAAGCTCTTGAAGTTCTCGCCGACCATGTCCGGCCGCGGCTTCAGGCCGCGGCGCTCGAGCTCGCCTTTCACCTTTTCGGTATCCCAGGGTTGAATGCCCCATGAAACGTGGTTGATCACGCCGGTCACGGGCGGACGGCCGGACGATGACGATTGAGCGCTCGGTGACGGCTGGCCGTTCGGGGCCTGCCCGCCTCCCGGCTCGCGA
>QHWF01000256.1 GCA_003222455.1 Acidobacteriota bacterium | reverse complement strand
TGCCGTTGTCGTTGCTGATTTCCCAACCCATCAAATCGCGATAGAACGCGGTGCTCTTTCTGTAGTCGGTCACGGCGTAGGAGATGTGATCGAGCCAGACGGTCTTCCAGGGCGCCGGCTCGAAGGCCTGGGGAATCACCGGTTTGCTTTGCGATGCAGTCTGAGCCGCTGCTGTCGAACCCGACGCAGCCGCCGTTGCAGCCAGCGCCAGGCTCTGAATCAACTGCCGGCGAGTCATTTTCCCGTTTTCAAATTGTTCGAGCAATCCGGCAATGATGCCTTCCATCGTCATCCTCCTGATGTGGAGTTCTCATTTCTCAGACGCGCTCCTCGACTAACAGGACACGCACCGGTGGTTGTTCTTCGACCCGAGCTTCTCGAGGAGTGCCACGGTCGCGGGAAACGGCGAGACGCGCTGGACCGGACCGTTCGCCATATCCGCTGTCGTCTGTCCGCTGCGCGCCACGGCCGTGACGTCGGCGCCCTTCGACACGAGATACAGGATCATCTCGTTGTCGCCCCGTGCTGCGGCATGGTGAAGGGGCGTGTAGCCGTCATTGTCGCGCGCGTTCACGTCGGCGCCGAGCTCTTCGACCAGGTATTTCACGGCGGCCATCCAGCCATCAGGCGCGTGGCGATGCGCGTTGCCGGCGAAGCCTTCACCGTACTCGACGCCCGCGGCGGCGTGCAGGGGAAACGCGCCTGGTCCCCCGGGAGGAATTGGTGGCGCGGCAAATCGTTCCTGGTTCGTCGCCGCGACGGGGGCCACCGGTCCACCGGCGCCGGCGGGCGGTCCTCCCGGGGGTCCGCGGCGAACCGGAACGGGTGGCGCGATGGACGGAATGTTCGGGTCGGCGCCGCGCTCGACGAGCAGACGCATCGCCTCGACGTCCACGGCGTAGGCCGCGCGCCAGAAGGCGGTCGATCCCGCGGTATCGGCGAGGCCGCAGTTGCGGTTGCCGCAGCCGCTGTAGACGAGATACCAGGGATGGGATTTGATGCGCCCGTTCGGATCCGCGCCCGCGTCGAGCAGCGCGCGCATCACATCGAGGTAGGTCGCCTGCTGTTTCTCCATCTCCTGGGGCTGCGGAAAGCGCGTCCTCGGCTGCCACTGCGTGTTGACCGCGGCCCAGAGCGGCGTCGCGCCGTTGCCCGCGGCGGCGAGATTGGGATTGGCTCCGCGCGCGATGAGGAACATCGCCATGTCGAACTGCCCGTTGATCACGGCCATCAGGAGGGGGCTCGTCGCATCGCCGGCGCCGGTCTGGTCGATCGCCGCATGGCCGTCGAGCAGCGCGCGCGCCGCCTCGATATGACCCTGGCGGGCGGCGTGCAGCAGCGCCGTGAGCCCGCCCTTCGTGGCAACCGGCGGATTGATCTCTTCCGGATCGAAGTTGTTTGCCGCACCGGGCGCGTTCCTGTCGCCGGCCGCGGCGCCTTCTTTCGTGTCGGGCGGCGGGATCTTCCCGGACGCGAACAACTCGCGCGCCGCATGCATGGCGGCCTGCACCTGGCTGGCCGTGGGCGGCTCACCCTTCACAGCCGCCGCGTCGAGCACCTTGCGTTGTCGCTCGGTCGCCGCGCGATCGAGCGCGCTCTGCTTCGCGATGTCGATCGGCTTCGTCGTGATGCCCGGGTCCGCGCCGCACTCGAGGAGCACACGAATCGCGTCGGCGCGGTTCTGCGCCGACGCGAACATCAACGGGGTCTGGCCCCATGCCGCCTCGCGCGTATTCGCATCCGCGCCGTGATCGAGCAGCACCTTCACCAGCGCCGCCGCGCCTGACGCCGCCGCGAGGTGCAACGGCGTCACGCCGCTCGTGGTCGTGCGTGCGCCGACGTACGCGCCAGCCTTCAAGAGCGTCTGCACCACCTGCAGGTGTCCACCCTGGCTGGCCACGTGCAGCGGCGTGTACTGTCCGATGCGGGTGGTCGCGGACACGTTCGCCCCCGCATACACGAGCATTCCGGCCATCTCGGCGTCGCCGCGCTCGGCCGCGTGGTGAAGAGCGGTCATGCCGTCGCCCTGCGCCGCATTGACGTCGGCCCCCTGCCTGAGCAGCGTGCGCACGGCTTCGCGGTCACCGCGCATCGCCGCATCGGCGACCGGTGAGGTGGAGGCAGCGGCGTGAACGAGAGCCGTCAGGCACACTGCCAGGAACACCGTTGCGGCCGGGCCGTCAACATTGCCACCACGGAGGACGCGGAGGGTCAATCCCGAACGGATCCACCGTTCGTTGCTCGCGGTCCGCGAATCGCTATCCAGAGGGTGATTCATTTCTGAGAGCCCTGACGCATCTGTTTCACTGGCCCTGAAGGTTCAAGCTGCCCAGCAGGATTTTTCCTCCGCGTCCTCCGCGTCCTCCGTGGTGAGTAATCAACCCGCCAACGAAAACTCGCCCGTGCTGTCGCCGAACGTCTTCAGGTCCTCGAGCCCGAGCCGGCGCAGCAGCGTCAGCATCACGTTGGCCATTGGCGTGCCGTCTTCCGCCCTGAGGTGCACGTTGCCGTTCAGCGCGCCGCTGGCGCGGCCGAGCAGGATGAGCGGGCACCGCCGATGGTTGTGAATGTTCGGATCGGCCATCGGAGAGCCCCAGATGATCAACGCTTTGTCGAGCAGGCTCGCCTCGCCGTCCATCGTGCTCTTCATCTTCTCGAGAAAGTACGGGAGCTGACCGACGCGGAACTTGCAGATCTTGTTGAATTCCATGATCCGCTCCTCCCGATTGCCGTGATGCGACGCGGGATGGAACGGCTGCTTCGATTCGCACTCCGGAAACACGCGGTTCTGCGCGTCGCGGCCCGTCTTGAACGACGTGATGCGGGTCATGTCGGTCTGCAGCGCGAGCACCTGAATGTCGAACATCAGCTTCATGTGCTCGGTGAAGGAATCGGGTACGCCTGCCGGCGCGTCCGGCAGGTCCCGCGCGTCGCCGCTGCGGTTGTGCGCCTCGACCGCCTGGATCCGGCGCTCGATCTCCCGCACGTTGTCCAGATAGCGATCCAGGCGTGCGCGATCGCCGGCGCCCAGCTGGCGGCGGGTGCGCTCGACTTCGCCGGCGATCCAGTCGAGGATGCTCCGCCGCGTTTCGCGCCGCGCGGCCCGATCGCCGGCGCTCCCGCCTGATCCAAAGAGCATGTCGAACGCGACGCGCGGGTCACGAATCATCGGGAGCGGCTCGTTCGGCGAGGCCCAGCTGATCGTGTCGGTATACGCGCAGGAGTAGTTGTAAGTGCAGCCCCCCGCCTGATCGAGATTCTCGATGCAGAACTGCATCGACGGGAACGGCGTCCCCTGGCCGAACCGCTTCGCATAGAGCTGATCCATCGAGGTGCCGGCCCACAGATCCGAGCCGTTGGTCTGCCTGGGGTGCGATTGCGTGAGGAACACCGCGCTCGAGCGAAAGTGATCACCGCCGATCTCGGGGAGCGCAAACGCCTCGGCGTTGCGGACGTCGGTGTGGCTGATGATGGTGAGGTAGTCGCGATACGGATCGAGCGCGCTCAGCGGATTGTCGGGAACGAGCGTGAAGTCGCGGCCGGTCGTCGCCGGGGCAAACAGATGCCTGCTCGCGCCGAAATTGTTGCAGCCGGCAAGCCCGTGCACTTCTTCGATGCAGATCAGGCGCGTGCGATCCGGCGCCGCGGCTGAGACGCGCGACCGTCCCATGCCGGCGGGAACCATTGCCTCGAGAAACGGCAACGCCACCGTGGCGCCTGCACCCCGCAGAAAAGTCCGGCGAGGCATCTGCTTGCCTGTGATGAAGTCCACGTTGTCTCCTTCACTGACGCTTCAGATCTCAGATTTCAGAATTCAGATTTCAGATTTCAGAATTTGGAATTGTCTGTGCTCGGCTCCGCCACCTTCATCTGGAACGCGTCGCTCCTGATCACGCCGAGAATGAACGACGACATTCTGTACTCGTTCGCGGCCGCGGCCCTGGTGATCGCGCGAACCGCTGGTTGATCGACAAATTCGATACGCCGGCCCAGTGCGTAAGCCATCAGGTTTTCGGTAAACGTCCTCACCAGAGGCGCCGGACGCTTCATCAGGGCGCCCAGCAGCTCGGCCGGGGTCGTCACCGGTGTGCCGTCGTAGAAGACGCCCTTCGTGTCGAGCGGCATGCCGTTCTCGCGCACGCGCCACTTCGCGGTCACGTCGAAGTTGTCGAGTGCGAGGCCAATCGGGTCCATGAAGCGGTGACACGCGTTGCACGTTGGATTGGCGCGGTGCAGCTCCATCCGTTCGCGCGTGGTGAGCATCCGTCCGTTCTTCGCCTCGGCGGTTTCGTCGAGCGGGGGCACGTCCGGCGGCGGCGGTGGAGGCGGCGTGCCCATCAGGACCTCCATCACCCATTTGCCCCGCAGCACCGGCGACGTCCGGTTCGCCAGCGAGGTCTGCACCAGAATGCTGCCTTGCCCGAGCACGCCCCGCCGCGTGTCGTCAGGATATGGCACGCGACGGAAGTGAGTGCCCGAGACGCCAGGAAACCCGTAATGCTGCGCGAGGCGTTCGTTCACGAAGGTGTAATCCGCGCGATAGAGATCGAGCAGGCTCCGGTCCTCGCGAACGAGATTGTTGAAGAACAGCTCGGTTTCGCGGCGCATGTCAGCCGCGAGATTGTCGTCGAAGTTCGGATAGTTGTTCGGGTCGGGATGGACCTTGTCCGCGTCCTGGAGCCGCAGCCACTGCGCCGCGAATCTCGTGCCCATGGCGTCGGCCCGCGGGTCGGCGAGCATGCGACGCGCCTGCTTCTCCAGCACGCCAGGCGCCGAAAGCTTCCCCTGGCTGGCAACCGCCGCGAGCTCCTGATCCGGAAGGGCTCCCCACAGGAAGAACGAGAGACGAGACGCGAGGTCCGTATCCGCCACGCGATAGGTTCCACCGGACTTCGCAGCATCGGGCTCGCGCTCGAGCCGGAAGATGAAATACGGGCTGGACAGGATGGCTTCGAGCGCCGAGCGGATCCCAGCTTCAAACCCACGTGACTCGGACCCACCCGCCCCACCTGCCCCACCTGCCCCACCCGCCCCACCTGCCCCAC
>QHWF01000255.1:1517-14191 GCA_003222455.1 Acidobacteriota bacterium | reverse complement strand
AGCTGGCCCGTGCGTTGAACGCTCATCTGGAACCGATTCGGGCCCGCCGGGCCACGGTGCTGGCGCAGCCGGATCGGTTGAAGGAACTGCTGTTCGAAGGCTCAGCGCGCGCACGTGCGTCCGCTCGGCAGACCATGGCGCGCGTCCGCGACGCGATGCGGATTTCATATCGATAGAACACGCTTTTACGCGGACGACGCTGCCACCTTCGCCCAAGGCTACGGTGGCCCGCCGTAGCTTCAGCGAAGGCGGGAGGACGCGGAGGTCACGCGTGTAAGGTTCGATGCATCTCCCCGTGTCGTCCGGATTACGCAGGTGCGTACAGGTGGCTGTGGAACATCATTCCGAGTTCGAATCGGCGCCAGACGCTTTTTCCATCAAGCTCGATGCCTTCGAGGGCCCGCTCGATCTGCTGCTTCACCTCATCAGGAAAAGCGAGCTGAACATCCACGATATTCCGATTGCGCTTATTACGGCGCAGTACCTGGACACCATCACGCTGATGCAGGAGCTGAATCTCGACGTGGCGGGTGAGTGCCGCGGCCCGAAACCTCGGCAGGCGTCGAAGGCGACGAGGAAGATCCCCGCGATGCACTCGTACGCCGGCTCCTCGAGCACCAGAAGTTCAAGGCCGCCGCGGGCCTGCTTCACGAGCGCGAACAACTTCGCGCGGCGCAATGGCTGCGTCCCGACGAGCGCGTCGCGGCGATGGCGGGCGACGACTACGAGCCGGAGCTCGAGGTCGATCTCTTCAGCCTGCTGAGCGCGTTTCGCGGAGTGGTCGAGCGCGCAAAGCAGCGGCCGAAGCTACTGCTGCCGCCCGAGCAGATTTCCATGGAGACGCGCATCGATCAGCTGCTGACGCGGCTGTCGGAAACCGTCGCCTGCGGCTTCGAAGAGCTGTTCGCGGACGCCGCCGACCGCAGCGCGCTGATTGTGACGTTTCTCGCGCTGCTCGAAATGATCCGGCTGAAGCTGATCCGAGTCTTTCAATCGGGCTCATTCGGTCCGATCCGCGTGTACAAACGCCCTCGGCCGGCCGACGCGCCGCATCCGATTGGCGATCCGGAGACGCATCGTGGATGACAAAAGGCAGGAAGGGCGGGATGGGCAGGAAGGGCAGGATGGGCGGGATGGGCGGGATGGGCAGGAGAGGCGGGATGGGCAGGACGGGCGGGAGGGGCAGAACAGGCAGGAGAGGCGGGACGAGCTGGCGCAGTTCGAGGAGGTAGCACAGGTGGGGAACGCTCACGACCTGGACGCGGCCGCGGATCCGAATCGCGAGCTGCTGCCGCGGCGCGGGAGCGCCGAGCTGAAGGCCATCGTCGAGGCGCTCATTTTTGCCTCGCCAGAGCCGTTGACGCTCAAGGCGCTGTACAAACTGCTCGATACCGAGCCGCACGAGGACGTTCAGGCCGCGCTCGCTGAATTGAAGCGCGATTACGAACGTCCGGGCGGTCTGCAGCTGGTCGAAGTTGCGGGGGGCTATCAGATTGTGACGCGTCCCGATCTGCACGAGTGGGTGCGCCGGCTGTTCCACGAACGCTCGGCACAGAAGCTCACGGTGCAGGCGCTCGAGACGCTTGCGGTCATCGCGTACCGGCAGCCAATCACGGCGGCCGAGATTGCGGAAGTGCGCGGCGTCAACACTTCCGGCGTGCTCAACACGCTGCTCGAACGACATCTTGTCAAGATCGTCGGCCGCAAGCAGGTGGTCGGTCGGCCGTTCCTGTACGCCACCACGAAAGAGTTCCTCATTCGCTTCGGCCTGAACGATCTCACCGATCTGCCTGCGGTCGAAGACATGGCCGAGGCGCTCGGCCTCGATGCGCCGATCCTGACGGAGCAGCCGACGCGCGAAGAAGATCTCCCTCTTGGTGAACCCGATGCCGACGCGCCGCCCGGCGAAGAGCCGAGCGGCTCGATCCACTGAGGGCAGGTCGGGCGGGCGATCATACGGCTTTTCACGAAGTCACGAAGTCACACGAAGAGCACGAAACGATGAGTTTCCTAGATACTTCGTGTCCTTCGTGTACGCTTCGTGACTTCGTGATGATCCGAACTGGTCCCTGCGGCGGTCCGCCCAACCTCCCGGCGCGTCGCGTCCTGGAGCCGCCTGACTTCCTGCGGCGTCAGTTCTCGCCATTTTCCGGGTTTCAAGCGGGGATCCCTGAGGGGGCCGATCGCGACGCGCCGCAGCCGAACGACCGGATGGCCAATCGACTCGCACATCCTCCGGACTTCACGATTGCGCCCTTCGTGAATCGTGATGATCATCGACGATTCGGCGGCCCCGCGATCGTGCGTGGTCAACTGCACGCCGGCGCGCGCCGTGCGCCGGCCGTCGATCACGACTCCGCCCGATAACCGATCGAGATCGTGAGCGTCGGGAATGCCGAGCACGCGTACTTCGTAGACACGGGGAACGCCGTGACGCGGATGCGTGAGCCGGGCGGCGAGGTCGCCGTCGTTGGTCAACAGCAGCAGCCCTTCCGAATCGAAGTCGAGGCGGCCGACCGGATAGACGTACTCGTGTACAGCGTGCAGCAGGTCGAGAACCGTCGGGCGCCGCTGTGGATCGGACCGGGTGGTTACGTAGCCCCGGGGCTTGTTGAGCAGAACATACCGATGGCGCTCCGGCGGGCGGACACGCCGGCCGTCAACCCGGGGCATCGGCTTTCGTGCCAAGCTCCCGGACGGTCACGCCGTTCACCGTGACGCGCCCCTCCAGCATCAGCTGCTCGCTTGCCCGCCGCGAGGCCAGGCCGGCCTGGGAAAGAATCTTTTGAAGACGTTCCAATGCAGCCCTTTCGACTCGCAATCAATTCACCTGTGCAGGAATCTCTCCTTCTGGTCGTCGGCCCAGCCCTGCAGAGGAGCTCTCTGAGTAAAAAGGCCCGGACCTGCACAGGAATTTTCCCTTGGTGTCCTTTGTATCCTTGGTGTCCTTGGTGCGTTGCTCTTACCGCGACAGCATATCGCCCCAGAACCCCGCCAGCCGCAAAACGTCGCCGACGTGGACCGGGCGATCGGCTTCAGCATGCGAGATGAGCCCGCTCACCAGGAGCCGCACCGGTGCGTGTCCGCGCAGGTCCGCGGCGAGGTATTCGGACTCGATCGACGGGATCACGTTGTCGTCGGTGCCATGCAGGAGGAACACGGGCGCCGCGGGCTTCACCGATTTCGACACCGACAGCGCCGGATCGCCGCCGTACGCCGACACGTACGGGAGCAATCGGGCGCCCAGGTGCACCACGTCCCGATCGTTGACATATCGCAGCAGCGACGCCGAGGGCTCCGGCAGTTTTTTCTGCAGCGACCGGAGCAGCGCGAACTCCACCGCGGCGCGGCCTTTGTCGACATTGCTGTCGAGCGCCGACGCGAACAGATACCGGCGCACCGCGCTGCGCAACGGACCGACTTGTGACGCGGGTACGAGGTGGTCCGCGGCTCCGAGCAGGAGCACGGCGACGCCGTAATCGTGAGGCGGGCGTACGAACGGCCGCATCGATTCAGCGCTGGCGGTTCCACCCGCCGTCAGACGGACCGCCTGCTCGGGATAGGGTTCGGCGCCCGTGCACAAGTACCGCAGCACGCGGGCGAGGTCGTCGTGGCCGCCGAACGAGAACACATAGGACACCCGATCGGCGAGAGAAGACCGCCCCGCCGCGACAATCGACAATCCACCGCTGAAGCTGATGCCCATCATGCCGACATGCCGATCCGCGGCGAGTCCCGAGTCGGACGCGAGCCACCCGGCGGCCTGTTCGATGGCGTTGGTAATGGCCGGTGTGATTTCGAACCGCGACAGCTCGGGGATGTCGGGAGTGACAACCGTGAGACCGCTGGCCGACAGCTGACGCGCGAGACGAACCAGTCTCGGCTCGTCGATCCCTGACGGATGAAGACCCGACACGAGCAGTGTCGCCCGTCGCGATCCGCTCGGCTCGTACAGGCGGGCGCGCAGCGATCCTTGCCTGGTCGGAATCGCGATCTCCCGTTCGCGTTCTGTTTTCGTCCTGAGGTCGGCGATCTGGCGGACACGGCCATGCATGTCGGCGGCGCGGACGACGAACAAGAGCCCGTCGATGTACGGCCTCGTCGTGAGCGCGCCGGCCGCCACCGTCCCCGTCACCACGAGCGCGAGCATCACCCGTCGTCGCATCGAACGCGCATGTTACCCTTTGGATGCGTGGGCCAGATAGGGTGGGTAGGGCAGGTCGGGCGGGTAGGGCAGGTCGGGCGGGTTGGGCCGGTAAGGACTTTCCCTGCCCGGCGCACCAGCCTTACCTGCCCTACCTGCCCTACCTGCCCTACCCGCCCTACCCGCCCTACCTGCCCTTGACCAAGCCGATTATTGCCATCGACGGGCCATCCGGCGCGGGGAAAGGCACAGTCGCGCGCGAAGTGGCAATCGCGCTTGGATATCGGCATGTCGACAGCGGCGCGATGTATCGCGCGGTCGGCTGGAAGGCCCTTCAGGAGCACGTGGCGCTCGACAGCGATGAAGCGGTGTCGAAGCTGGCGAGCGCGTCGCGCATCGACGTCTCCACGGCCAGAGTCCTGATTGACGGGACGGATGTGACACGGGCCATTCGCACGCCGGAGATCGATCGCGCGGCCACGGCGGTGGCGCGCCTGCCGGGTGTGCGGGCGGTGCTAGTCGATCGCCAGCGCGTACTGGGCGAGCGCGGGGCGATCGTAATGGAAGGGCGGGACATCGGGACGGTGGTGTTCCCGAATGCGGACGTGAAAATCTACCTGGACGCGTCACCCGAGGAGCGCGCCCGCCGCCGCGCCAGTGATCCGGCTCACTCCGGTCCGACGGCCGTCGGGGAGGTGGCGACGCTGCTGACCGCGCGCGACGAAATCGACCGCACCCGGGCCGCGTCACCTCTCTACGCGGCTCCCGATGCCGTGGTGGTCGATACCACGGGCCAGAACGTGGACCAGGTTGTACGAGAAGTCCTGACGGTGATACGGTCAAAACTCAAAACTTAAAACTCAAAACTTAAAACCGAAACTGAAAGTGAGAGTTTTCAGTTTCAAGTTTTAACTTTCAAGTTTGAGTTACCTCCTATCCTTGTAATCCTCCGATGACGCGGGGTCGAGTTCCCAGCGGTGCTTGTCGCGCTTCGTGACCTTGTCGCTCGCCTTCAATTCCTCGTTGTCCTCGTACTCGACGCCGAGCGCCTTGCCGATGTTGTCGACGATGTCCTGGTCGGGAGTCGGATTGTCGCCGCCAGGCGCAGCCTCGCCCGTGAAGTAGGCATCCTCCACGTCCACGTCGAGATCGCCGCTCGCGATCTCCGGCGACATGCCCTTGTGCTGTCGGCGATTCTCGGCCAGTTCCTCGCGCCCGGTTCGCGCGGCTGAGCCATGGCGATCCATGTCCAGCGACGACGGCGGGGTCGGCACGGTGTCGTCCAGTGTTCGGCGGGCACGATTCAGGCGGGGCGATGTCCCGCGCGCAATACGACTGCCAGCCAACCGTGTTGACCTGGCCTTCCGAACCGCCTTTCGGCTTCCCGACGAAGGCTTTGCGGTTTTCCGGGACGCCGCGCCCTTTTTGGCTGCTTTTTTTGTGGCCGTGCGCCTGGCGGGGCGGCGGGCCGATATCCGTTTGCGGCTTCCGGCGGCGGCTCTGCCGCGGCGTGCGGCCTTCGATTTGGCCATAGATGATGTCCTTTCGAACCTTGACAGTTTGGCGATAAGTGTCGTACTCTCTGATGCTTATCGGAATTCAGCGAAACCTGGCGGGGGCCGGCGCCCGCCTCACCAACTCGCCGGAAATCGATCGACAGGAGGACGCGCAAGGCATGGCGAACGTAGAAGGCGAGAACACTCCCGGTCCGACCAGAGGCGGCGCCGCCGTCGCCGACAGCCGGAACGACCGCGGCGGCGGGCTCAAAGTCCGACCACGCGACGACGACGACCAGATCAACCCTGACGAGTTCAAGGAACTCCTGGAGAGCTACGATAACAGCTTCCGCAACATCGCGGAAGGCGAGGTCGTCAAGGGAACGGTTCTCAAGGTCACCGCCTCAGAAGTGGTGGTCGACGTCGGATACAAGTCCGAAGGCATCATTCCGGTCGACGAATTCCTCGACGAAGCCGGTCAGGTCACCGTTCAACCCGGCGACATCGTTGACGTGCTGCTCGAGCGTACGGAAGACCGCGAAGGGTATGTCGTCCTCTCGCGCGAAAAAGCCGAGAAAATGAAGATCTGGGACGAGGTCGAGAAGGCCTATGCGGAACGCAAGGTCGTCATCGGCCGCGTCATCGAGCGCATCAAGGGCGGGCTGGCCGTCGACATCGGCGTGCGCGCGTTTCTGCCCGGGTCGCAGATCGACGTGCGTCCGGTGCGGAACCTGGACGCGTTGCGCGGGCAGGAGCTCCGCATGCGCGTCATCAAGGTGAACAAGAAGCGCGGCAATATCGTGCTGTCGCGCAAGGCGCTGCTCGAAGAAGAAAACGCGGAAAAGAAGAAGCACACCCTCGAGACGCTCGCCGAAGGCAAGGTCCTCAAGGGGGTCGTCAAGAACATTACCGATTACGGCGCCTTCATCGACCTGGGCGGCATCGACGGCCTGCTGCACATCACCGACATGTCGTGGGGCCGCGTGGGGCATCCCTCCGAACTGTTCAAGGTGAACGACGACATCGACGTGATCGTGCTCAAGTACGATCCCGCGACCGAGCGCGTCTCGCTCGGACACAAGCAGCTCATCACCGATCCGTGGGCCAATGTGATGGATCGCTATCCGGTCGGCGCGCGCATGGGCGGCAAGGTGGTCAGCCTCACCGATTACGGCGCGTTCGTCGAGCTCGAAGCCGGCGTCGAGGGCCTGATCCACGTCAGCGAGATGTCGTGGAGCAAACGCGTGAAGCACCCGTCGAAGCTCCTCAACGTGGGCGACACCGTCGATGCGATGGTGCTCGGTGTGGATCCGACGGCACGGCGCATCTCGCTCGGGCTCAAGCAGGTCGAGACCAACCCGTGGCACGACCTCGCCGACAAGTATCCCGTGGGCTCGAAGATCCAGGGCAAGGTGCGGAACCTCACCGAGTTCGGCGCGTTCGTCGAGGTGGAGGAGGAGATCGACGGCCTCATTCACATCTCGGACATGTCCTGGAGCAAGCGGATCAAGCATCCCTCGGAAGTGTTGAAGAAGGGCGACGTCGTCGAGGCGATGGTCCTGAACATCGACGCGGAAAACCAGCGGCTGTCGCTCGGGCTCAAGCAGCTCGCCACCGACATCTGGGACGACTTCTTCTCGCGCCATCACGTCGGCGACACGGTCGAAGGCAAGGTGGTCCGCATGACGAACTTCGGGGCGTTCGTCGAGCTCGACGAGGGCATCGAAGGGCTCATCCACGTGTCGGAATTCGACGACTCGCACCGGGCGCCGAAGGAAGAGAAGATCGAACTGAAAGTCGGCGAGACCTATCCGATGAAGATCATCAAGCTGGCGCCGTCGGAGCGGAAAATCGGCCTCTCGATCCGCGCGCTGAAGTCTGACGAGTTCCGGTCGGACTGGGAGTCGTATCAGGAATCGTCCGGCGACGGCACGGCGACGCTTGGGGATCACTTCAGGAACCGATGATGGCGCCGGATCCGGGCCTCGAGACCCGGATTCCGAGGGTCCACTCCGATAAGGAAGCAGTATGACGAACGGCAGCATGACCAAGGCGGAACTCGTCGAGGAAGTATCGCGGGTGTCGGACCTCACCAAGAAGCATTCCGAGGTGATCGTCGACACCGTCTTCAAGAGCATCATCGACGCGCTCCACCGCGGCGAGAAGATCGAGCTGCGGGGGTTCGGAAGTTTCCGTCTGCGGAAACGTGAGCCGCGCAAGGGCCGGAATCCGAAAACGGGTGACAAGGTCGACGTGCCGCCCAAGAAAGTGCCGTACTTCAAACCTGGGAAGGAACTGAAGGAGCTCATCAACAAGGAGCCCGCGCCAGCTGTCTCGCCGGCCGGCGGCGCGTCCATTCCACCGGACGTCATGGCGGTATAGTCATTGGTCATTGGTCGTTGGTCATTGGTCAGTGCGACGAACGACCATGACCAACGACTAACGACCAACGACCATGGAACACCTCTGGTCTCCATGGAGACTCGCCTACGTGACGAGTGCGAGCGGCGCGGCCGGCGAGTGCATCTTCTGCAACACCGTGCGGCCAGGCCGTGACGATCTGGTGCTCGTTCGCGGCCGTCTCACCTATGTCATCCTGAATCTCTATCCGTACAACAACGGCCATCTCATGGTCGTCCCCGACCGGCACGTCGCAACGCTCGAAGCCTCGACACCTGAAGAGCGCGCGGAGTTGATGCGGTTCACACGCCACGCAGAGATGGCGTTGACCGAAGCCTACGCGCCGCAGGGCATCAACATCGGTATCAATCTCGGCCGCGCGGCCGGAGCGGGTGTGCTCGATCACCTGCACGTCCATCTGGTCCCGCGCTGGAACGGCGACACCAACTTCATGACCGTGATCGGCAACGTGCGCGTGCTGCCCGAGGACCTTGGGGCGACGGCTCAGAAGCTGCGGCCGATCTTCGAGCGGCTCGCTCGGAGCGACTGACACGAAGTCACGAAGACACGAAGAGCGCACGAAGAATACTTAAGCGGGCTTTCTTCGTGGTTTCGTGTCTTCGTGGCCAAATATGTAGCAAGTGGGCAATAACGTTTCTGAAAGCACCACCAATGACCGGCCAACCACGATGATTCTGGAGCTCACCGCGGAACAACTCGCCTTCAAGAAGCAGGTCGAGCAGTTCGCCCGCGACGTGGTCGCGCAGCGCGCCGCGTTCATCGACAAGTCCGGCGAGTTTCCGAGCGACGTCATCCGCGCGGCGGCCGATGCCGGGCTGTGCGGCATCACGATTCCGAAGATCTGGGGTGGCGGCGGCCGGGATTATGTGAGCTACGCGCTGGCGATTGAGGCGATCGCGAAAGCGAGCGCGACAGTGGCGGTGTCGCTGGTGGTGACGAACTCACTGGTGGCCGAGTTAATCGCGCATGCCGGCCGGGATCAGCAGCGTGAACGCTGGCTGCGCCGGCTCGCGAGCGGCGAGATGATCGGCGCGTTTGCGCTCTCGGAGCCGGACGCGGGCACCGACGCCGCCAACCAGCAGACGACGGCGGTCCGTGCCGGTGACGGCTACCGCATTCGCGGCCGGAAAGTGTGGGTGGCCAATGCTGAGGGCGCCGCTGTGGCCGTCGTGTTCGCCTGCACGCGTCCCGGTCTGCGCGGCCAGGGCGTGACGGCGTTTCTGGTGCCAATGGAGGCGCCCGGGATCACGCGCACCGCGCGCGCAGACTCCCTGGGCGTCCGCGGGCTCGGCTGCATGGATCTCGATCTCGACGTCACCGTCGCGGACGATCAGGTGCTCGGTCGCGTCGATCAGGGATTCAGGCTCGCGACATGGGCATTGCAGGGAGGCCGCGTGGCGATTGCCGCACAGGCGCTCGGGATTGGCGAAGCGGCGCTCGCCGAAGCGATTGCCCATGCCCGCCAGCGCGTGCAGTTCGGCAAGCCGATCGCGAGTTACCAGGCGATCCAGTGGATGCTGGCCGACATCGCCACCGAGCTCGAGGCCGCACGGATGCTGACGCTGAAAGCGGCGGCGGCGAAGGACCTGCAGGAAAAGAGCACCCTCGAGGCGTCGATGGCGAAGCTGGCCGCATCCGAGGCCGCCCACAAAGCCGCCGACAAGGCCATGCAGATCCTGGCCTCGGCCGGCTATCGGCGTGGCTCCACCGTGGAACGCCTGTTCCGCGACGTCCGCGCCACGGAAATCTATCAGGGGACGTCCGAGGCTCAGCGTATGATTATCGCCGCCAAAGTGCTGGGGACTGCGTAAATATAACCGCGGAGGACGCGGAGGACGCGGAGGAACAACCCTGCTGGGTAGCCGGAGGCAACGTCATCAGAGGACGACTCTATGAAAAAACTCAATCGTCGCGAATTCGTCCAGACCACGACGGCCGCCGGTGTGGCGGCGGCGGCTGGGCCGGCAACGCTCTTCGGACAGGCGCCGACCGTGATGACGCCGAAGAGTGTCAAACCGGTGGTGGTCTCGTCGGCGAACGGCAATCGGTACAAGAACGGCGGCACCAAAACGTGCGTCGAAACCGCATTCGGCCTGATCACGAGCGGCTCCGATGTGCTGGACGCGCTGATTGCCGGCGTCAACATCGTCGAGCTCGATCCCGAGGATTCCAGCGTCGGGTACGGCGGCCTGCCGAATGCCGACGGCGTGGTGCAGCTCGATTCGTGCTGCATGCACGGGCCAAAGAAACGTGCCGGCGGAGTTGCCGAGATCGAAGGCGTGCGAACGCCGTCAAAGGTGGCGCAGCTGGTGATGGACCAGACCGACCACCATCTGCTCGTCGGAAAGGGCGCCCAGGACTTCGCTCGCAACATGGGATTCAAGATCGAGGACGATCTCAATACCGAGAAGTCGCGCAAGGCGTGGCTCGAATGGAAGCGCCGGACCGATCCGCTGCACTATCTGTCACCGAAGGATCGCGACTCGGCGCACCACCGCGTCGCGATGGAGATGATTGCCGACGGCTGGATCGATCCGGAGCACTACTACGGGACGATCAACTGCGACGGCATCAGCCCGAAGGGCGAAATCTGCGGCGTTACAACGACGAGCGGTCTGTCGTGGAAGATCCCGGGCCGCGCCGGCGACTCGCCGATTCTCGGCGCCGGCCTGTACGTTGACGGCGATGTCGGCGCCGCCGGATCGACCGGACGCGGCGAGGCCAATCTCTACAACCTGTGCTCGTTCGTGATCGTCGACGAAATGCGGCGCGGCGCGCATCCCAAGGACGCGGCGCTCACCGCTCTCAAACGTGTCGCGAAGAACACCATCGAGAAGCGCTTGCTGAATGCCAAAGGGCAGCCCAATTTCGGCCTGAACTTCTACTGCCTGAACGCGAAAGGCGAGTACGCGGGCGTGGCCATGTATCAGTCCACGTACGCCGTGTGCACCGAGAACGGGGCACAGACGGTGCCGATGGAGGCCTTGTTCGAGGGGCGGCCGACGGATTAAGAAGGAAAACGGAGGACACAAAGGAAACAAAGGACACGGAGGTTCCGCCCTGACACGGTTCAGCCTTTATGATGACGCGAGCGAATATAGCTGGCTATCTCTGTCGTGCCTTCAGGCTAGAGAGGTGGTTCTAGCGAGCAGCCGTAGCCGTTCAGGGCTGGCCCTTTGTGTTCCTTTGTCCCCTTTGTGTCCTTCGTATGAGTTCTACCCCAAGATCTGCTTTGCAATCGTCTGCAGCTGCAGGTTCGACGTCCCCTCATAGATCTGCCCGATCTTGGCGTCCCGATACAGCTTCTCGACCGGGTAGTCCTTCACGAAGCCGTACCCGCCGAACAGATTGACGGCGAGCGACGTCACGCGCTCGGCGACCTCCGACGAAAAGAGCTTGCACATCGCCGCCTCGGTCAGGAACGGCTGGCCGGCGTCGTGGAGCCGCGCCGCGTTGTACACCGACAGCCGCGCCGCGTCGAGCTCCATGGCCGCGCGCGCGATCTGATGCTGGACGGCCTGAAACTCGCCAATCGGTTTGCCGAACTGCGTCCGCTCCTTCACGTAGGCGATCGCGTGATCGAGCGCCCCGCGCGTGAGGCCGATCATCTGCGCGCCGATGCCGATCCGGCCTTCATTCAGCGTTTCGATGGCCACTTTGTATCCCTTGCCGACGTCACCCAGGACGTTGGCGCGCGGGATCCGGCATCCCTCGAACAGCAGCTCACACGTGCTGCTCGCGCGGATGCCGAGCTTGTCTTCCTTCTTGCCCACGCTGAACCCCTCGAAGCCGCGTTCGACGACAAAGGCCGTAATGCCGCGATAGCCGGCTTCGGGCTTCACATTGGCGAAGACGATGAAGATGCCGGCTTCGTTGCCATTGGTGATCCAGAGCTTCCGCCCCGTGATCGCGAAGCCGTCGCCCTGCTCGGGCGCACGCGTCGCCAACGCGAACGCGTCGCTTCCGGATCCCGCTTCCGACAGTGCGTACGCGCCGATGGTATCGGCGGCGAGCTTCGGCAGGTAGCGGCGCTTGAGGTCGTCGGTGCCCCAGCGAAGCAGCGCGTTGATGACCAGGGTGTTCTGGACGTCGACGAGCACGCCAATCGACGGATCGACGCGCGACAGGGCTTCCACGGCGAGCACCGCATGAAAGAAGCTCGCTCCGCCCCCGCCGAAGCTTTCGGGCACTTCGATGCCCATGACGCCCAGGTCGAACAGCCTGGCAATGAGCTCGCGCGGAATGTGCGCAGTCTCGTCCATCTGGCGGACGTGCGGCCGGATCTCGCGGTCGGCGAATTCGTAGACGCTGTCTCGAAACAGCCGTTCGTCTTCCGAAAGCAATGTCAGCGGCAGATTGCTGTGTTCCGTCGTTCTGGTCGTCACCATGCGCTCCGTGGCGAAATGTTATCATTTCATATGGCTAGTTCCTTCCGGACCATCACGGCCGCCGCGACGGTACTCGCGCTCCTGGGCGTCATCGGCGACGCCCAGACTCAACAGCCCGCGCAGGGTCAGCCACCGGCGCAAGGCCAGCAACCGCCCCCGGAACAGCCACCACCGTCCGATCCGCAGCAGCCGGTGTTCCGCGCAGGCATCAACTTCGTGCGCGTG
>QHWF01000255.1:0-1504 GCA_003222455.1 Acidobacteriota bacterium | reverse complement strand
ATTTCGGACCGCAACGGCAATCAGATCGCCGACCTGCAGCCGGCCGATTTCGAGGTCACGGAAGACGGCAAGCCGCAGAAGATCGAAACCTTCAAGCTCGTGAAGCTCGACGGCGGAGCCGCTGCCGCGGTCAACGAGCCGCCCAGGGAAATCCGCAGCGACTACGACGAAGAGTCCGAAGCGGCGCGCGAGGATGTCCGGCTGTTCGCGATCTTCCTCGACGATTATCACGTGCGCCGCGGCGCAAGCATGTCGGTCCGTACGCCCTTGACCAGGTTTGTCGAGTCGCAACTCGGCCCCTCGGACATGATCGGCGTCATGTACCCGCTCGAATCGACCGCGTCGGTCCGGATGACGCGCAATCACAGCGCCGTGGTCCGCGGCCTCCAGCAGTTTCAGGGCCGCAAATACGACTACACGCCGCGCAATCAATTCGAAGAACGGTATGCGTATTATCCGACCGAGGTGGTCGAGAGAATCCGCAATCAGGTGTCGTTGTCGGCCCTGAAGGGACTCATCGTGCACATGGGATCGCTCAAGGAGGGCCGGAAGGCACTGATCGTGGTGAGCGAGGGGTACACGAACGCATTGCCGCCGCAGATGCGGAACGGGAACGCACAGTTCCCGGGCTCGGGGAACCCGAACGCCTTCAATCCGGGTGCGGGCGCCAACGATCCCAACGAGGATCGTTATCAGTTCTTTTCGAACCTCGATCTCGACACCGACCTGCGCGAAGTGTACGACACCGCGAATCGCAACAACGTCGCCATCTACGCGGTCGATCCGCGCGGCCTGCCTGGATTCGAATTCGACATCGACCAGAACGTGGGGTCGCTCCAGGTCGATGCCAAGTACCTGAATATGACGATGGATACGCTGCGCACGCTGGCGGAGAACACCGACGGCCGCGCCATCGTCAATCGCAACGACCTCGACGTCGGGATGAAGCAGATTACGCGCGACAGCAGCGCGTACTATCTGATCGGCTACAACTCGTCGCAGGCCCCGTCGGACGGGAAGTTCCACGAAATCAAGGTCCGGGTGAAGCGTCCGGGCGCGCAGGTGCGTGCACGAAAAGGCTACTGGGCGTTGACGCCCACGGAGACCGCCCATGCGACCGCGCCGCCGAAGCCCGGGCCGCCGAAGGCCGTCGAGGATGCGCTGGCGGCGGTGAACCGGCCGGCGCGCGCGTCGGTCGTGCGCACCTGGATTGGCACCTCGCGAGGCGAGAACGGCAAGACGCGGGTGACGTTCGTGTGGGAACCCGCGCCGAAAACGCCCGGCGAGACGTCCGCGGCGCGCCGGGCTGAACCGTCGCGCGTCTCGTTGATGGCCCTTGGTCCCGACGGCTCGCCGTACTTCCGCGGCCGCGTTCCGGATGTCATGCTGGCATCGGCCGGTTCGGCCACGCCGGCTGCGGGCGGCACGACGGCGCCAAAGGGACCTTCGCGGGTGACGTTCGATGTGGCCCCCGGCAAGATGCAGCTGCGCGTATCGGTGGAGG
>QHWF01000975.1:2704-3192 GCA_003222455.1 Acidobacteriota bacterium | reverse complement strand
ACCGGTGCCGAAAATTGCGTCGACGATGAGCGTGCAGTCGCTCACCTCGGAGAAATGCAGCTCCCACGCCTGGCTGTCCGCGACCTCGACAACGGTAAGGCCGAGGCGGCCAAGGATTTCGAGGTTGGTCCGCGCGTCGCCGCGGACGTCGGACACGCAGCCCAGGAGGAATACCGAGACCTCCACCCCGCGCTGCGCCAGCGTGCGCGCGACCACGAACCCGTCGCCGCCGTTGTTGCCGCGCCCGCACAGCACCGCGACCTGGCGTTCGAGCAGGTCGCTGTGCATCGCCTCCATGGCGGCCACCGCCTGCCGTCCGGCGTTTTCCATCAGGACGAGCGAGGAGATGCCGATGTCGTCGACCGTGCGCCGATCGGCCTCGCGCATCTGGGAGGAGTTCAATACACGCATCGGGGTTTGTTGCGGCCTTACATCAACACCAAGGACACGAAGGACACAAAGGATATTACCTTACGGGTTTTCCTTTG
>QHWF01000975.1:1252-2668 GCA_003222455.1 Acidobacteriota bacterium | reverse complement strand
CGCTCCGCACATGGCAGCTACGGTGAACGTCAATGGCCGCGTGTCCGATCAGGAGCACGCGTCGATCTCGGTCTTCGATCACGGGTTTCTGTACGGGGAAGGCGTCTACGAGACGCTGCGGACCTACAACGGCCAGCCGTTCCTCTTCGATCGCCACATGAAGCGTCTGCGGACGTCGGCAGGGATGCTGGCGCTCGGCGTGCCGCTGTCGGACGCCGCGATCGACGCTCGGTTTCGCGAGACGATGAAGGCGGCCGGCCTCGGCGACAGCCCGGATCGCGAGGCCTACATCCGCATTCTCGTGACCCGCGGCATCGGCGAGCTCACCTACGATCCCGCGGCCTGCCCGACGCCGTCGGTCGTCGTCATTGTCAAGCCGAACGTCGATCCACCGAAAGAAGTGTTCGAGCGAGGCGTCAAGGTGGCGCTGGTGCCGGTGGTGAGAAATCATCCGGGATCGGTGAATCCGTTGATCAAGTCGAACAACCTGCTCAACAACGCGCTCGCGATGCAGGAAGCCTTTCGCCGCGGCGGGTACGAAGGCATCATTCGGAACTACAAAGGCGAGCTCGCCGAATGTACGCAGTCGAACTTCTTCATCGTGCAGAACGGCGCAGCGCTGACGCCGCCGATCGACGCCGGACTGCTGCCTGGCATCACGCGCGCTTTTCTGTTCGAGGTCGGTGCTGAGATCGGCATTCCGGTGCGCGAGCAGGTGCTCCACGACGACGACCTCTTCAGCGCCGACGAATGCTTCCTCACCAGCACGACGCGCGAGGCGGTGCCGATTGTGCAGGTTGACGATCGAAAAATCGGATCGGGCCTGCCCGGGCCGATCACTCTGGCGCTTCTGGATGGCTTCAGGAAAAAGGCTCAGCTGATGACGCGACGCGCGACGACGGTTTCGTGAGGAAATCACGACACTCGGCGCTCAGCGATGCGCAAACCCGTCAGCTGCTGGCGTTTCTCAGCTCGCTCTGAGGAAGGTTCATCGTCTTCGCGAGCGCCGGCCACCGCGGGCTGTCGCGCAGCGGCTGGCCGATGAGATAGACGTTGCGGACCATGGCGGCACTGGTTCGCGGCCCATCGCGATCCCGAACTCGCGCGCCGATTCCGTCCTGTCGTACTCGTAGAGCGCCGCCACGATTCCGCGCAGAGCGTGCCCATCAGGCAGCGACGGATCGAGCTCGAGCGCACGCTCCGCATTCGCCCGCATCTGCGGCATCGCCTGGTGCGAGGACATCAGGCTGAACATGGCGAGCGACAGGTAGTGATGGCTGAGCCCGGTATAGGCCGGTGCGAACTTCGGATCGGCGGCAATCGCCTGTCTGAAAAAAATCGCGGCTTTCCTGCAGCGATTCCGGGGTGATGGTCCACAGTCAGTGTCGGCCTTTCAGGTATGCCTCGTACGCTTCC
>QHWF01000975.1:0-1115 GCA_003222455.1 Acidobacteriota bacterium | reverse complement strand
ATCGCCAGACTTTCGCACGCTGCCTTCGAGCACGTGGGCGACGTCGAGCATTTCGGCAATCCGCCGGATGTCGGTGTTCTGTCCCTTGAACGCGAACGCCGACGTGCGCGCGATGACCTTCAACGCGGGCACCTGCGCCAGTGCGTTGATGATCTCTTCCGCGAGACCATCGCTGAAGTAATCCTGATCCTTCCCCGGACTCATGTCGGCAAACGGCAGCACGGCAATGGAAGGAGGCAAGTGTCACCCATGTTCCCGGTTTACTTTGTTACCGATGTTCCCGGTTGCACCCTCCCGGTGCTCTCTTGAAACGGCCGAGTCGTGAAGCCCCAGCGGGGAACGGCACGCCGGTAGGCCCGATACGACTCCCCGAACTGTGACTCGAGGGTAGGTTCCTCGTAGAAAACCACGAATAGATGGAAGAAGATGAGGACTAGAAGTGCGTACTCAGCCAGACCGATGCTCCGGAAGAGCCACGCCTCCGCGAGGATGAGGGCGATGACGCCGTTGTACATAGGGTTGCGGGTGAATCGATACAGACCTCGGACAACAAGGAAGCGTGGGGGATCGATAGGGGCGAGAGTGCCCTTGCCTGCGGCGAAGAAGTCCCAGACGCACCGGAGGAGGACAAGAGCACCGGTGATGGCGAAGACGGCGGCGCAGACGGAGGCGAGCCCGAGGTCTGGGACGCGCAGTAGGTTTCCGGCTCGGAGGATGCTGAATGGGATGTAGCCGGCCACTGTGCCGGGTAGCAGCAGGACGAAGAAGAGAGCTCTGAGTGCGAGGAGGAGTCGCATGTTGAGGGGGCTGGGCAGCGCCTAACGAATAGTCGGCCGAACTCGGTAACACAGTACGCGAGCGGCGGCTGCAGTGTGGCGCGGCGACTGGTTGGATTCAATCTCTCGGCAAGTGCTGCCAACATCGTCACTTGTCGTTGAACGAGCGATGGAAGCAGGCGGGATACACACTTCTCGATAGCGCGAATACGCCTGCGGGCGGCGCAAGATATCGGGTTCACTGGCGGCCCACAATCGGCCCAAGCTGATCGAGCCCGATGGATCGACGGTCTTGAGACAAACAGAATAGCGCACCACGACAATCGCCTCTCTGTCCAA
>QHWF01000254.1 GCA_003222455.1 Acidobacteriota bacterium | reverse complement strand
AGCAGGAGCGTGCCGCGCTTCGCCAGCAGTGCGCGGCAACGCGCGCTATGTACACAAGATGGCAACAAGATCTTCTCGCTGCCGTCCCTACGGCTCGAATCGTCGAACTGCCCGGCGCTAACCTCTACATGTTCCTGTCAAATGAGGCTGACGTACTGCGGGAGATACGGGCATTCGCGGACACATTGACCCGCCGGTAAAGAATCACGCACGTCCTGAGCACGTTCAGTCTTCAACCGTCCGTGCTTTTCCAAAGGACTTGGTTACGAAGTCTTCGAAGCGCGAGCCCGATGCCGCTGACGGCGGGTTGTCATTGAAGATCCATGCGTTAGCGCCTCAATTGCATTGCAGTGATTACCTCGCGATAACGCCGATCTGTTTACTAGGGCGCCTCAGCCTGCAGCAGCGTACGCCGCTGTCCCCCAGTCCGATTCTGCGCGTGTTTCAGCGCGCGTCAGCGCGTTCAAGACACCGCATGAACATTGATCGTTTTTTGCCATTTGCTATTTCGCACGACCCGTATAACCCTGCGCGACCGTCGGAATCGCGATGATCTCGTTTCGCGCGCTCGGTGTCCCCCACGTGCCGTAGAAGACGATGCCGAAGAGCGTCTTCCGGTCCTTGCCGCCGAAGAACGTGCCGTGCAGGCCCTGCGGACCCGGAATCGTGCCGAGGAACTTGCCGTCGGCCGCAAAAACATCCACCGACTTGCCCGTCGCCACGTACAACCGTCCCTGCTGATCGACCGCGGATCCGTCGCCACCCTCGCCGCCCTGCAGCGTTCCGAACTCGCGCTGATTGGTCAGCGAGCCGTCGGCGTTCACGTCGAAGGCGTAGACGATCGCGCCGTTGGTCGCATACAGCGTCTTCTCGTCGGGGCTGAGAATGATGCCGTTGGCGAGCGGCACGTTCTTCCCGTACTGGGAGACGACGCCCTTCGGGCTGGCGTAGAAGACGCCGCTGTTTCTCGCGCCGGTGACGGAGAAGTACACGCCGCCGTTGGCGTCGGCCGTGAGATCGTTGATAACGCCGCCGATGCATTCAAGCGGCTCGCCGTTGAACGTGTTCGCGAGCAACTGGCGCTGCGGCTCGAGCTGCTCGATGCCGCCTCCGAGTCCGCGTTCGGCGACAAACAGCGCGCCGTTCTTGCTGCGCGAGACGGCGCCCGCGGTATTGATGTTGCCGTAGGCGACCTTCGCAAGGCCGGTCGCCGGATCGAACTGGATGACGTCCCCGGCGTCGTTGTTCGCGAACAGCATCGTGCCGTTCTCGCCGGCGATCGGGCCGTCGACGTTGTTGCCTTGCCACGACCAGACGACCTTCCAGCTCTGTACCGCCTCCAGCACTCCGGGAATCGACGTCGTCGGCGGAAGCACCGGCTCAGGCGGCGCAGCGGTGGCAGTCGCCGCGTTTCCCGCACTCGGAATCGCGAACGGCTGCGGCGGGTTCTTGCACTGCGAGAGCGTCGTCTTGTAGTTGGCGTTCTGCCACGCCTGCTGACTGCTGCCGCGATCGAACGTCCCCGCCGGACCCTCATTACGCGCGTCTTTGTATCCTTTCGCGCGAACGTCCCAGTTGCTGTTTGTGCAGAGCTCGCACTTGTCGCCGACGAACATCGCGGCCGCTTTCTTGTCGTTCTTGAACTGCCAGAGCAGCCAGTTCGACGCGACGTTCGCATATTCGCCGCCGCCCGGGTGATCCACCGTGGCGGTGTGGCCCGCGCCGTGGCGGGCGCCGTAGAACGCCGGCACGTTCTTGATCAGCTCGAATGTCGTGAGCGACGCGGGCGTGAGGAAGTCGCGTTCGGCGCCGTTGATCAGCAACACGGGACCGTGGACTTTCTGCAGCGCGTCTTCATTCGATTCCGGCCTGTTGCGCTGGACGCCGGAGTTGAACACGCCGATAGTCTTCACGCGCGAATCCGAGCCGAGCGTGATCGAAAGAAATCCGCCGCACGACTGTCCCATCACGGCGACGTGCTCGAGGTCGATTTTGCCTTTCAGCGGCGAGCCGTCGCGTCCGTTTTCCTTCTCCGCCCACGCGATCGCTTTGCGCAGATCGTCGGCGTTCTGCTGTCGGGGCGCGGCGCCCGGCTCCGGCACGCTACCGATCACCAGGAAGCCGTGCGACGCGATCGTCGTGAAGAAGCCCGAGTAGCGCGCGCTGTTGATGGCGCAGCCGCCGTCGCCCCACGCCATCACCGGCAGCTTGTCCTTGCCGGGGAATCTGCCGAGATCTTCCGGACGAAAGACGACGTGGCCCGGCGAGCCGAGGGCGGGCTCCGACATGACTTTGTATGGGCCCGGGATCGCTTTCGGCGCGCCTTCGAGCGGCAGCGTCGTCCTGACCAGGTCGGCCCTGGGCCCGGGCGCCTGCGCGAACGAAACACACGCAGTGAGGACGAATGCGGTAGTGAGTGCTGATTTCATGCGCCGTAGCTTAGCAGACGGGAGCACTACTACTTTTAGTCAGTTCTTAGTGTCGAAGCTGAGTCGTAACGTTGCCTTCTTCGTACACCTCGCAAAACGCGCGCTCTGCCTGGATTCCGTCGCCATCCCCCAGGCGCAGGACGCGGGTCGGCCTCACCCAGGGCTCAACGAACATCTCCGGATCTTCGATCGTCATGTCGTATCGGAGTTCATTGCCAACACGTGTGAGTTTCTCGATGATATGCATGCTGCCGGAGTGGAAGAGGCCCCCTCGTCCCAACCACGTCGTATCGACGAATGAAATGGAGTCGATGACGAGCGTATCCCCTTCCCAGGTTCCAATGCTGTACCCATAGTAGGTCGCCAGGTTCTCCGCCCGCGCGTTCCGCTGGCGACCATCCATGGGGATGTCGCGGAATTCCGCGTTTCCGCCACCGTAATCGGCATTCGCTCCATAGAAGAAGAGAACGTCTTTATCGGTTTGGATGATCCGCCGGGGCGTGCCGTGCCGTGGGAGTCCCAGCGGCTGGCACGTCATGACCGGATCGTACTTGTTCGTCCACTGATCGAGTTCCTGAATCTTGTCCCAGAACTCGGGTTTGTAAACGGGAAGCCCCCACACCCCAAACCGCGAGGGCGAGAGCCACTCATAGTCCACCCAGAAGTTGTCCTGTCCGGTTTTGCAGCCGACCTCGGGGTTGATTCCCGCACCCGGCACCTGCGTTGGACCACATCGGCGGGTTCCACTCCCGGTGACTGGATTCGGCGCGCCACCCCAGTTTCCCGTCAGGTCCGGCTTCCCATCGGCGCGCCGCGGCGTCTCGGTCGCCGCAATCTGCGCCGGGGGGGTGTTGAATGTCAGCGTCCAGTTGGGAGGCTGATTCGTCGGCTTGATCGCGGCCTTGACGCTTGCCGGAACAGGCATCACGACATACATCTGTCCCGTTTCCGTCACCGTCGTCGTAATATCGCGAACGACGGCGCCGTTCTGTTTCTCAGTCATCCTGCCCGCGTAGAACGCCTCCGCCGGATTCAGCGGATTGTTCCAGTCTTTGTAGTTGCTGTACGTGAAGTCGTAGGTCTTCGCGCCGTTCTTCACGACCACGCGCTCCGCCATGAATTTGTCGTTCAGCGTCGCGGTGGCGATCGCAGTCGGGACGCCCGGAATCGGGAACGTCAGCACCGGCTTGTTGTTTTCCCAGACGACGGACGTTTTACCTGCCGTCATGACATCGGCGGGTACGCGTTGCGGTCTGGCGGTCATTTGAGGCACGTCCGAAGTCCCAGTAATCGCGGCCTTCCACGCACCCTGCGGACCTGCCCACAGGCGGATCATCCGCTCCTCGACAGTTGCCGGCATCGGCGTGGCTTTGCCTTTGTCCGCGATGAGCTCGGCGCCGGGAGTGTCTTCGTTCCAGGCATACGCTCCGCTCAGGACTTCGACATTGGAGCAACTCTGGCCATTGGGCCGAGTGCCGGTGATCTGGATCCGCTCGCCCGACGCCCTGTAGCTGATGCTGGTTCGGTACTTCGTCACATTGCAGGGTTGACCACCCACCTGCATGGTGCCCTTGCCCGTATATTCCAGCGACATGAGCACGTCGTATTCCTCACTGCTCCGCAGCATGCCCGTGTACCAGGCCCAGTTGAACAGCACCGCCTTCAGGTCCTTCGCATCGGCTGTAGGGGTGTACAGCGGAGCGCCGCGACCCCGGCCGCCGCCGGGCGCGCCTCCGCCGCCGGGACCGGCTCCACGACCACCTTGGGCCGGCGCTGCCGCAGGTGCGCCGCCCGCCTGCGCAAAGGCCGAGGACGGCGCGCTGATCGTCAGAGCGACGGCGATCGCGACACCCGTCCACATCATTCTTTTTCGAGAAGCCATAGCGATCTCCCGTTCTCGTCTAGTCGTTCGGGTTACCGGCGGAAATATTCATGACGGTGCCGTCCGCCCGCGTAATCGACTTGAGGAATCCCAATGGACTCCCGTTCCGTGCCGGGATGAACTTCGCGGTCAACGGTTCGCCGACCTTGAGCGCATTCGGGCCGACTTTGCTGATCCCGCGATCGGCGAGCGTCGTGGCCGAGCCGGTCGTGAACGTCCAGTCGGTCGTCGTGCCGTCGGGGTTCTTCACCGTGATCGTCATCGATCCGTGCGGATTCACGAACTGGATCTTGGTCAGCGTGCCCGCGATTTCCTTCTCCGCCTTCATGTCGTAGACGCCGGCGAGGGAATGATGCGCCTGGAGCGAGGCACCGGCCATCAGACACCCGCACACGACGACACATCCCAAAGCTCGTCCAATCATTTGTGCCTCCGCCAGAGCGTCGCAGCGGTGCCGCGCGCCCGGGCTCAAATCAAAAGGCCTAATTATAGCGGCGTTTCGCGTGACATTGCTCGCCGGGATGGTACCGAGCCGTCGCCAAGAGCAGCCAGAACTCGCGTCGACGGGTTGGACCTGGAACGGATGTCGAGCACGCGAACGGCAGTTCGCAGCGCGCGGTCCGTCTGTCCAACGAAAATGAAATGGCGCCAAAAAATGTCACTCCGGCCGTACTGATTCATTGCTGATCGAATTTGTTCAGCAAAACGACCTGAGAATCCGAATCGGGCTGAGAAAAGGGCATTCCCTTCGGGGAAGGGGTGCTTGCAGCGAGGAAGTGTTTGGAAATCTTGATGTTGAGCGACGTGCCGACCCGGGGATCGAACTTGGCTGGGAGGCAGGGATTCGTGCCCCGATACCATGGTCCAGAGAGTTGGAAAAGCGCGCAGACTCACATCGATTCTCCGAACGAGTCCTGAGCAAAACTGACTCATGGTCGGTTCAGACTGAACGTCTTGGTACGACAAGTGGGAATTCAATCGCCACGCGGCGGCCGCCTTGTCGCGTGTAGAACCACAACCGCGACTCTCGACCAACGAGCCAGAACGGAAGCCAATCCACGACGTCCACGTCGTGCAGCCGACGGCCGACCGCCCGCGGCCCAGACCTTACGGTCGGTGTCAAGAGAGCTAGCCGTTGGTTCTCACGCATCAGACTCCCCGACACAATACTTGATTAGGAAGCCGTGAGGAACTGGAGCAAAGAGTAACGAAACGAAACGTACAACACGTCCGCTATCCCGATGAGAGGCGGTGAATGTCCTGCACCGCCGAAAAGGTGTCGGCCTCCGGCGCGGTCTTGTCCAACCGATACCGTTTCACGCGCGCGAAGCGCAAGGCGAGGCCTCCGGAATACGTCGGACTCTCTTGGATGTCGTTGAAGGCGACTTCCACCACGAGCTCGGGGCGGACGTACACGGTATAGGCGTCTCGCGAAATCTCCAGCTCCAGGAGCCTGTTCGTCTGCCACGCCAACATCTCGTCGGTCAGTCCCTTGAATGTCTTGCCGAGCATCACGAACCCGCCTTTGGCGGCGTCCCGCGCGCCGAGGTGAAGGTTGCTCAGCGTGCCGCGACGGCGCCCGTGGCCCCATTCGGCCGCCAGGACGACCAGATCCAGCGTGCGCGCGCGCTTGACCTTCAACCAGGCGTGCCCCCGACGACCCGCCGCGTACACACCGGTCATCGCTTTCGCCATCACGCCTTCGTGGCCGGTCTGGAGGGCACGCTCGAAATAG
>QHWF01000253.1 GCA_003222455.1 Acidobacteriota bacterium | reverse complement strand
CGTAGCAGCGGATGCCCTCGAACACGCCGCTGCCGTAATGGATGACGTGCGACGCAATGTGAATCGTCGCGTCCTTCCAGTCCACCAGCGTGCCATTCATCCAAATCCTGCCGGTACCCGCGAACGCCATGGATGCTCCTCTCGCTCGAACTCTCATTGTATCAACGGTTTCGCACGAAGGCACAAAGCTGCACGCGCTGTCACGAGGAATTCGCGGTTTGTCCTCGTTGCATGTTCCGCGAGCTCTGCGTTGATCGTCGTCGTCGCCGCCGTCGCTTATTGCGCTTCACCGCTATTGCGCTTCACCGCAGAACGGACATCGATCCGACCGGGCGTGCAGCGGTTTGCGGCAATGCCAGCAGAAACGGGGCTGCGGCGATTCGCGCGCCCTGAGCCGGCTCTGAATGCTCTGGGCCTCGCCCGCCCTTACGTCGCCCGATGACACCGGGCGCGGGGTCCGGGGGGGTGTCGGTGCCACCGCGCGTCGCGCCGCAATCACGTCGTCGAGCAGTTCGCTGGCGCGCTGGTAGCGGGCGTGAATCTGGGGCGCCATGGCCTTGAGGACGATGTCGTTGATGGCTTTTGGCAGTTTCGGGTTCCTGAGACGGGGCGCCGTCACCAGCTCGCCGCGCATCAGGCGATCCATGTCCGCCGGCGCGGGCGCCTCGTACGGCAACACGCCGGTCAGCATCTGGTACATCGTTATGCCCAGCGAGTAGAGATCGGACGCGAACACCGCTCTGCCACGAAACTGCTCGGGCGCCATGTACGGCGGACTGCCGATCACGGTGGTGCCGTGAGCGGCAATCTCGAGAAAGCGCGAGGTGCCGAAATCGGCGACTTTCACCAGACCGCGGTCCGCCACCAGCACGTTCGACGGCCGCAAATCGCGGTGCAGCACACCCTGGCGATGGGCATGATCGACGGCGTTGCAGATCTGGCAGGTGTAGTCGAGCGCAACCGCGAGATCGAGCGCGCCCTGCCGCGCGATCAGCGCTTCGAGCGTTTCCCCGGGCACGAACTCCATGACGATGAAGAAGACGTTCTCCTGCTTCTCGGCGGTCAGGATCGTCACGATGTTGGGATGTCCGAGCGCCGCGAGCAGACGCGGCTCGCGCAGCAGCTCGCCGAAGTCGACGCTCTGCCGGTGCGGCACCTTCAACGCGACGTGTTTGTCGATCCAGGTATCGCGGGCGAGGTACACGGTCCCGAAGCCGCCGCTGCCGATCGTGGAGAGGATTTTGTACTTGCCGACAAGCTGTCCGCGGAAAAACATCCGGGCGCGAGTATACCGAATTCGGAATTTGGAATTCAGAATTCGGAATTCGCGGAATGCAGTCTTTCATTCCGAATTCCGAATTCCGAATTCCGAATTCCGAATTGTCCGTATAATCCGCCCTCGGTGCACCGATTCTTTGCACCCGCGCTCGACGCGGGCGACGAGACCGTCGTGCTGCCGCGCCATGAAGCCGAGCATCTGAGGCGCGTGCTCCGTATCGGCGTGGGCGACACGGTGTCGGTGTTCGACGGACGCGGCCACGAGTTCCTCGCGCGCGTGGCGAGCATCGTTCGACGCGATGTTCGACTGCAAGTCCTGGCGCGGGTCGAGCCTCCGCCCGAACCGGCGGTCGACTTGACCCTCGTGCAGGCGGTGCTCAAAGGCGACAAGATGGACGATGTGGTGCGCGATGCCGTCATGCTGGGCGTCGCCGCCATTCAGCCGATCGTCACGAAACGGAGCGAAGCCACCGTCGCGACGCTGCTGAAGTCTGCCAGAGTGGACCGCTGGCGCCGAGTGGCCCTGGCGTCGGTCAAACAATCGCGGCGTGCTGTGCTGCCGGAGGTCCGGATGCCGCTGACCCTCGACACCTTCCTCGACGAGCCGCCCGCAAGCCTGCGGCTGATGCTCGTCGAGCCTGCTGCTGGCGCGGACGTCGAACCGCTCTCGATCTTCCGTGCTGGCGCTATTCCGACGGACGGTGCCGTGCTGATAGGCCCGGAAGGCGGGTGGACGGAACAGGAGTGGAATGCGGCCAAGTCAGCAGGCGTGCGGCTGGTTACCCTCGGGCACCGCACGCTCCGCGCGGACGCCGTGCCGATCGCCGCAATCGCCGTGCTGCAGTTCCTGTGGGGGGATCTCTGACGCAGCTCAACTCTCAACTCTCAACTCTCAACTCTGAACGCTCAAGGCTCAACTCCAAAGTTAACGCTGAGACTTGAGAGTTGAGACTTGAGACTTGAGACTTGTTACTTGAGATTTACTCGGAAGTCCTGCGTCTTGACGTCGCCCTCGCTCAGGATCAGGCGGGCCGCACCGGCGCGACGATCGTCCAGATACGCCGGCTCGAACCATTCGCCCTGCTCGGCAGGATCCACCGTCGTGACGTAGTACTCACCCGGTGGCAGACCGCGGATGCGGTACTTGCCCGTCTGGTCGGGACGCGCCGTCATGATTTGCCGGGCCTGCGGGCGCCAGAGCGATCGATCGGTGGAGAATGCGAGCACGGTGTATTCGGGCACCGGAGTCCCTTGCTCGTTCGTGATCGTACCGTCGATTTCACTGAGCCTGTCGGTGAAGACGATCTCCACGTTGCCCACCGTTTCGCCGCTGCGAAGCACAATGGGCATGTCGGTGACGTCGCGCCCGGCAATGTTCACCGACCGGAGCGCCCAGCCGCGCAGATTGCCGGTCGAGCGGATCAGATGCGAGCCGACCGGCACGCCGGTCAACGAGAAATGCCCTTCCTTGTCTACCCGGGCATTCGGTTGCGGGCCGAACGATCCCTGGTCCGTTGATGGTGCTGTGATCCGTACCTGGGTGACATCCGGCGTCTGCGACTGTTCCCCCTGAAACGTGACAATGCCGGTGAGCGTGGCTCCCGGCGACAGAATCACGGTCACCGCGTCGAGATCCTGCCCGCTCACGCTAATGGGCTGGAAGGCATATTCGGGCATGTCGCGGTCGTCGCCGCGTGCGCGGAGCACATATCGTCCCGGCGGCACGTTCGCGATCGAGAACGCACCGTCCCATTGAATCCGTGCGCCGAAATTCCCGCCGATCTGCGCGCCTCCCGTGTTCTCGGCGGCGAGGTTGACGTTGCCGCCGGTTGCCGGAGCGCCGTCAGGCTTCATCACGCGGCCGGAGATGTGGGCCGCACGCACGAGCAGCATGCCGAAATTGACGTCGACGAGTTCCTGGCTCAAGGCGAGCGAGACCGGCCTCGCCTCGTTCACCGATGCGACGCCAGGGTAATAGGTCGGCGCATAGGCGCGTTGATCCGGATCCTCCGGTTGACCGGCGAAGAACGCGCCGGCACGGCCGCCAAATGCGCCGGCATCAAACGGCACGCCTCCCGGACCGCCGGCTCCGCTTCGACCCGGACCACGACCGCCTCCGGGGGGATTGAAGTTTCGCGCCACTGCGCTCACGTAGTAATCGCCGGGCATCAATCCCCAGACGCGGTATTGACCTCGGTCGTCGGTCTGCGCGCTGCCTGCCGGCGTGAGGCGCCGCTCGCCCTGCTGGTATTGGTAACGCATCACGCGAACGGCGACGCCAGGCATGGCGTCGCCGTCTTCGTCCAGCACGCGCCCGGCAATGGCGCTTCCGCGAGGCAGTTGGAAGTCCACCCCTTTCAGCTGCTGGCCGTCGCCGAGCTGGAGCGGCGTCCCGGCCTGGAGCGGCCGTCGCTGGCCGTACGACAGCGAGATGAAGCCCGATTTGGAGACGGTCAACGTGTAGCGGCCGGCCGGCAGCTCGGTGAGATCGAACGCACCGGTCTCGTCGGTGAGCATGGCCCGGCCGCCCGGCAGCTCGGCCGCCGTGGCGAACACGCGCGCGCGTTTGACCGGCCGGCCGCTGTCGGCTGCCAGCACGCGCCCGATGATTCGGCCGGTAGGCGCGGGTGGAGCTTCCTTGCGCGCCGACGTATCGCGGGGCGGCTGCTGTGTCCCGAGAAGCGCGGGTTGCGCCTGCTGGCCAGACAGCAGCGATCCGCACAGACCAAGAATGACGGCAAGGACGATCCGGCTGCGCATTGCTGACTTATTAGACTCGATCATGCACGGGCCCGGTTGACTGTCATCTTTTTTTCATAGTATTGTTTGCGGCCTTCGCGGCCTTTGCGTTCCAACGTGGGTTCAGGTAGTTGGGGTTCCGCCTTGTTCAGAGCTTCCGGAACGCGATCCCGACCCATCCGTCTTCTTCCTCCTCCCAGACGATGGACGAGGGAGCAAATGAGCGGCAGACGTCATCCCGTTCGTGTCGCAGAAGACCGCTGACGATCACTATTCCGCCGGAGTCGACCGCGTCGAGCAGGGAAGACGCCGCCCGCACGAGGAGCGATCCAGTGAGGTTGGCGGTGACACGGTCGGCCCGGGACAGCGGCTGCGCCATCAGATCAGCAAGCTCGAACGTCGTTCGGTGAGCGTCCGGGTTCAGTGCCAGGTTTTCATTCGCCGATTGCAGGGCATCCGGATCGGAATCGATCCCCACCACGCGCGAGGCACCCAGCCGCGACGCCGCAATGGCGAGCACGCCGGATCCCGTCCCGATGTCGAGCACGGTCTTGCCGTTCGCCTCGATCGCTTGTAGGGCCCTGAGACATAAGCGCGTCGTGGCATGGTGGCCGGTGCCGAAACCCATCGACGGCCGAATGACAATAGCAGGGGGGTCGGGTGGGTCAGGAGGGCCGGGTGGGTCAGGGAGGTCGGGTGGGTCGGGTCGGTCGGATAGGTCAGGTCGGTTCGGGAGGTCGGGCAGGATGGTGATGCGGCCGACGGTGACGGGCGTCAGGTTTTCCTGGGAGCGGCGCGCCCAATCGTCGTCGGGCACATCCACCGAATTC
Organism: Acidobacteriota bacterium; assembly: GCA_003222455.1. GTDB lineage: Bacteria > Acidobacteriota > Vicinamibacteria > Vicinamibacterales > CAVVIG01 > QHWF01. The sequence goes on along the minus strand of QHWF01000253.1, from coordinate 4,748 downwards.
ACGTTCCACTGCGCAGCCAACGTCGCTCGGGCCGCGTCCCTCGCCTCCGACGTCACGAAGAAAACGCGCAACACGGCCCCGCGTTCTTCCGCGGCTGTTGGCCCGAATTCGTCGACGGCGGCGAGAATCAGATCCGGCGGCTCGCCCGATACGTCGATCGCGGGATACGACTTCAACCGAAGATGTCTTTGACGCGGTCGAACAGATTCCGTTCGTCCGGCTGCTCTTCCCGGAGCCGCGGCTCGAACTTTTCTTTCGGCAGCACCTTCGCGAGTTGCTCGAGCAGATGACGTTGCTCCCTCGTGAGCTTCCTTGGCGTGTGCACCTGGACCGTGACGAACAGGTCGCCGCGGCTGCCTCCGCTGACGTCCGGCAGGCCTTTGCCGCGCAGCCGGAGCGTCGTCCCGGTCGTCGTCGATTCCGGAATCTTCACGAGCTCGTTGCCGTCCAGCGTCGGCACCTGCACTTCACCACCCAGGGCCAGCGTCGTGAAGTTCACGGGAATCTCACAGAACAGACTCGTGCCGTCGCGGCGGAAGAATTCGTGTTCCTGAACATGCACGACCACATACAGATGTCCAGCCGGTCCGCCGGCGCCCCCGGATTCGCCTTCGCCCTGCAGCCGAAGCTGCTGGCCGGCTGCAATCCCCGGGGGAATCTTCACGGTGATCTTGCGCTCTCTGGTGACACGTCCGGCGCCGCGACACGTCTGGCACGGCTTGCTGATGGTTCGGCCCGTCCCACGACATTGAGGACACGTGGCGGCGATAGCGAAGAAACCCTGCTGCCGACGAACCTGACCTTGCCCGTGGCAGAGTGAGCAGACAGTCGGCGAGCTTCCAGTTGCCGCGCCCGAGCCGTTACAGGTTTCGCACGTTTCCGACCGCGGGATTTGAATCGTCGTTTCGGTCCCGTGCGCCGCTTCCTCGAATGAAATCTCGAGGTCGTACCGGAGATCGGCTCCCCGCTGCGGCCCGCCGCGCCGCCGCCCGCCGCCAAACAAATCGGCGAATCCGAAGATGTCGCCCAGGCCGCCGAGAATGTCTTCGAACCCGGTGAACACCGTTGGATCGAAACCGGCCCCGGCGGCAGAGCTCACGCCGGCGTGACCGAATCGATCGTACAGCGTCCGCTTCTCGGCATCGGCCAGGATGGCATACGCTTCCGCGGCTTCTTTGAACCGGTCTTCGGCGGCTTTGTCCCCCGGATTGCGATCCGGGTGGTATTTCATCGCCAGCTTGCGATAGGCGCTTTTGATTTCGATGTCGGTCGCCGATCGTTGAATCCCGAGAATCTCGTAATAGTCCCTCTTGCTCACGCCTTCGCCACCTTCACCATCGCCGGTCTCAGAAGCCGGTCGCCCATCATATAGCCCTTGCGAAGCTCGCCGATCACTTCACCTTCGCGGTGCTCAGCACTCTCCTCATGGATAACCGCCTGATGAACGTTCGGGTCGAAATCGGCGCCGAGCGCTTCGATCGGCCGGACGCGGTATTTGCCCAGCAGATCGTGCAGCTTTGCGTGAATCAGCTCGACACCTTTCCGATACGCGGCGGCTGGTTCGCCCTCGATCACCAGCGCGATGTCGAAGTCGTCGACGACGGCCAGCAGGTCTCGCAGGAGCTCCACTACCGCCTGATCCCCTTGCTCCCGACGCTCGCGCTCGACCCGTTTCCGGTAGTTGTCGAATTCCGCCGCCTTCCGCATCAAGCGGTCGTAGTAGTCGTCGCGCTCGCGCTGCAACGCGGCGACGTCGACCGGCACGGGTGCGTCGGCCGCCTCACTCTCGGTAGAGCTCGCTTCGGGCGCGTCCGTCAACGGCTCTTCCGGCGATGCCTCCGGCGCGTCTGTCGCTCGATGTTGGGTCATACCGTGCTCGAAAATAATCCTAATTCGGGTCGCGCAGGACGCGGGAGACCGCTTGTGCGGCTCCGTCCACGACGGCGATCGCCCGAGAATAGCGCATCCGGGTTGGGCCGATGACCCCCACGGTCCCGATCCCGGCCGCATCGTCATAAGTCGACGCGACCAGGCTGAAGGGCCGCAGGTTCGGATCGACGTGCTCGCCGCCGATGACGACGGTGAGCCCGGGGCCATCGATGTATTCGTTCAAGAGATGGACGAGCTTCTGCTTCTCTTCGATCATGTGCAGCAGAGCTTGCAGCATACTCAGCGTCAACCCGGTGGTTTCGCTGAGGAGGGAAGCCGCGCCTTCGACGTAGATCGCTCGATCGTCCGGCAAGTCGGCGAAGGTCGACGACGCCAGGCGCATGGCACGCGCCAACAGCGCATCGTAAAGCAGCCGTTCGTGGTTGATCCGCTCCAGCACGGCCTCGCGCGCGCGGCTCAGCGGAAGACCCGAAAACTCGGCGTTCAGGTAGTTGGCAGCCTGCCGAAGATCGTCGGAGCGCAACGCCTCGTCGACGTCGATCACCTTCTGAATGACGTGACCGCCGCGTGCGACGATGACCACCAACACGCGCATTCTGCTCAGCGGCACGAACTCGACCCGATCGAAGACAGCAGCTTTGTGAGCCGGTCGGATGGCGAACGCCACACTGTGTGAAGCCTGGGACAGCACATGCGAAACCTGCGGCAGCAGCGAGTCGATGCGTCCGTCCCGGGGCTCGCGTCGCAGCCGCGCTTCGACCGCCGTCGCGGCCCGATCGGTCCGCTTCGATTCGAGCAGCATGTCGACGTAGACGCGATATCCACGATCGGTCGGGATTCTGCCGGCGGACGTATGCGGCTGCTGAACGTAGCCCTCGTGCTCGAGCCGCGCGAGAATGCTCCGAACGGTCGCGGACGACACACCCAGACCAGCCGCTGTGACGAGCACGGACGAAGCCACCGGTTCGCCAGCGGCGATGTACTCGCGGACGAGCGTGGCCAGCACCAGCTTGGACCGATCGTGGGGTTCCATTAGCACTCGCCGTATGAGACTGCTAAAGGGATTATACAGCAGGGAGTTACCATCCCGCGCGCTCGAGCAGCTCGCGGACGGCCGCACGAGCCGTGCCGACGATTTCGGCGCGATCCAGGTAAACCGGCTCGCCGTCGTTCACCAGCACCTCTCCGTCGACAATCGTCGTCTTCACGTCGGCGCCCGTCGCGCAATAGACCAGCGTTGAAAATGGATCGGGACTGGTGGCCAGATGCGGCCGATCGCGGCCCACGACGATGAGATCGGCTCGTTTTCCGACCTCGATGGACCCGATGTCTGCGTCCAGGCCGAGCGTCCGTGCGCCGGCACGCGTGGCCATCCACAACACGTCGCGCGCCGGCAACACGCCAGGCTGATGCCGCACGGCTTGCAGCAGTGCCGCCAGCCTCATTTCTTCGAACATGTCGAGGCGGTTGTTGCATGCGGCGCCGTCGGCGCCGAGCGACACCGTGACGCCGCGCGCGCGCAGTTCGACAATCGGAGCCAGGCCCGACCCGAGCTTCAGGTTGGATCCGGGACAATGCATCACCTTGACGTCGTGCTCGGCCAGGAGCCGCTGCTCGTCGGCGTTGACCCACACGCAATGCGCGGCGCACAGGTGCGGTGTGGCGAGGCCGACGCTCGCAAGATAATGCAGGTTTGTCAGGCCACCCGACATCCGCTCGACGATCGCGAGCTCGTCCTGCGACTCGGACGCGTGGGTATGCACGAGGGCGTTGTGCTCGCGGGAAAGCGCCGCCACGGCTTCAAGGAGTTCGCGCGAGCACGACACCGCAAACCGCGGCGCAAACGCCGCCCGCAGACGGCCGTGCGCCGCGCCATCCCAACGCTTCCGGATCGAGAGGCTTTCGTCGATGGAGTCGCGCGTCAGTTCCTGCAGCCGCCTGGGGACCTGCGCATCGAAATCCATCATGCATTTGCCGATGGTTGCGCGGATGCCGGTTTCCGCCACCGCTTCGAACACGGCGTCCGTGTCGTGAACCGTCTCCATGGTCAGGACGGTCGTCGTGCCGCTCGTCAGCAGTTCGACGCTCGCCAGCCGCGCGGCAGCGCGTAACGTCGCCGGTCGGTGCGCCGCTTCCATGGGCCAGACCCGCAGGCGCAGCCAGTCCATCAAGGTGAGGTCGTCGGCGTAGCCACGAAACAACGTCTGACACAGATGAACGTGCGTCTGCACGAACCCTGGCAGCACGTAACCGCCGTTCGCGTCCACGATGCGATCGTGCGGCGTGGTGATGGTCGGGTGGATGGCGGCGATGCGGCCGCCGCTGATCGAGACGTCGCCTTCCAGGACCTCGAAGGCGTCGTTCATCGTGACGATGGTTCCGCTGCGAATCAGCAGCGACATACTACGGTTCTTTCCGTATGGGACAGACCCCCGGACGATCAACGCAGAAACCGCAGAACCCGCCGAAAGAAGTACTAACAGGCTGCTGAAAAACGCAGCCTGAAGTGAAAAGTTAAAACAGAAAAGTCAAAAGCAGGCGGAAAATCGCACTCTTCTGTTTTAGCTTTTCAGTTTTAACTTCAGGTCGGCGCCTTTTTCAGCGACCTGCTAAGGCACTTCTGCGAGTTCCGCGAGTTCTGCGTTGATCGTCGTATCTCTGATTTGCCTGGAGCTCGTGGTTCAACGATCAGCCGCGAGTTTGGGTGGCTGCCACTTCATCGAGAGATCCGCCGTCTCCCGGGTGGTGAATTTCCCGTGTTTGACCGCGATCAACTCGGCCAGGATGCTGACCGCGATCTCCTGCGGCGTGACCGCGCCGATGTCGAGGCCGATCGGCGCATGCACGCGGGTCAGGAG
>QHWF01000004.1 GCA_003222455.1 Acidobacteriota bacterium | reverse complement strand
TCGTCCCTCGCGCTGCCGCTGACCGTGCCGCTCTGAATCTGCGCAAATGCCGGCGTCGCGCACCCGATCAACAGCGCGACCATCAGACTCCATCGTTTCATGTCGTCTGCTCCTTGTAACAACCGTCAATGAACAATCTCGAATCCAAGCTCTGCATCACACGAACAATGATAATGACCCGGTTACTAGTCAGTACACGACCGGCATCGTTGGGTGTAAAGGCGAAAGCCTTGTGAAAAAATGCAACAGCCGCAAGCGTATCCAAGCCCTTGGATTTCGATGAGGATGTCGTCGGTCAGTATGTGCAGAGCTGTGACAACTCGTGAAGATCCAGCGATGCGATCGTGCTGATGATCAGATCGGCATCATGCAGATCCGATTTGCCGTAGGTCTGCGCGACCGCGATCGTTCGAAGTCCAGCTGCGCGCGCCGACAGCAATCCCCACGGCGAGTCTTCGAGCGCCACGCACTCGTGCGGTGCAATCTGAACCGATAACGACGACGTCAACTGCATGAGCGCGTGCAGGTACGGTTCAGGCGAAGGTTTGCTGAGCGGTGTGTCTTCGGCCGCCACGATCGCGGTGAAACAGTTCACCAGTTGCTCGCGCTCGAGCACGCGGCGGACCTCCGCTCCGAGCGCGCCCGACGCGATCGCGATCGGGACCGCCGCGGCCGCACGCCGAACCGTATCAGCGGCGCCGGGAAACAGGACCGACACGTTCTCCTCGAGTTGTTCGAGACGCCGCGCCTTTGTGACGATGAGGCGTCGAATGTCGGTCGAAGTCCACTGCCGGCCGGCGGCCGCCGCCATCGCCGTGAACACCCCCACATCGTCGAACCCGAGGTATCGCGCGTAGTACTCGTCCTCCGTCAGGGTCAGTCCTTCGGGTGCCAGGACCTCCTGATACGCGCGCAGGTGAAGCGGTTCGGTGTTCGCGAGGACGCCGTCGAAGTCGAAGATGATGGCGCGAAGAGGCATAAGACGTGTGTAGGGGGCGGCTCGCGAGCCGCCCCTACGACGTGGTCGTCTGTTTCAGACGCTCACCGGCGCGGACCGGTACTTTCAACCGGTTTTCCGGCGGCGGAATCGGGCATTCGTAGGTCGCGTTGTAGTAGCAGTACGGGTGATAGGCGCGATTGAAATCGATCTCGTAGATATCGGTGGCGGTGCGATCGAGATCCAGGTAACGGCCGCCCGGATACGTTTCGGTGCCGCTGGTCAGATCGTTGAACGGCACGAACAGGCGGTTGAGATCTTTCGCGTCGGCTTCGACGAAGGCGGTCAGTTTCAGAGTCTGTCCCTTGATCGAGAATTCCAGCCTGCCGACGCGTCGCATTTTCCGCTGCGTGCCCGTGGAGGTGGGCATCTCCAGCACCATCCGATCGTCGGCCGGTTTGATGCGGGCGGGCACGTCGTAGTCGGGATCGATCGGGAAATAGGCGAGCGGCAGGAATTCGCGCCGTCGCTCGGCCGGGATCGGGGAATCCGACGCGGTCTCGAACTGGGCATCCTTTTCCGATCGCTCCCTCGCGATCCTGGCAGCGTAGTCTTTTGCACCGGGAGGCGCCGGGCTGCTGCAGGCGGTTACCAGAAGGCACAGCAGAGCGGCTAGGGCGGGACGGGTAGAACGGGCGGGACGGGCAGGACGGGCGGGATGGGCAGGATGGGCAGGATGGGCAGGATGGGCAGGATGGGCGGGATAGGTGGGATCGGCGGGATGGGTCAATGAAAATTGTTGACGCACGCTTCTTCCCATCCTGCCCTTCCCGCCTTTCCGACACACTCACCCGAAAATATACCGTCCGAGCGTGACCGTTTCGTCCGCGAGCCGGCGGCGCAGCGCTGCCGTGTTGATCGGCGTGACCTTGATCATTCGCCGCAGCGCCGCGATCAGCGTCCGCAGCGCGTCGCCCTCCACCATTGCGCCCAGCGCCTGGCGGGCGGATGCGTCGATGTGCAGGGCGGCATCGTTGACGAAGACGCGTGCGGCGTCGAGGTGCAGCGACGCCCGCGGCGCCTGCTGCGCCGATGCGGCCGTCGCACGGAGTACGGCGCTTTCGGCGGCAAAGATGTCCATCAGCATGTCGGCGAGATGCATCAGCACTTCCTGCTGATCGGCGAGCTTCAGGCCGTAGGTCTGCATCGCGGTGCCGAAGACCATCAGCGCCGCCTTCTTGTACGACTGGACCGCGCGGGCCTCTTCTGCGAGCAGCGCACCGTCCGCAGCCGGCATCGACGATGGTCCCATCAGTTCGTCCTGCAGCGCCTTGGCCGCAGCGATCACCCCGACGTCGCCCTTTGCGGCGCGCCGCGCGAGCATCCCCGGAATGAGCAGACGGTTGATCTCGTTGGTGCCCTCGAAAATCCGGTTCACGCGTGCATCGCGGTAATGGCGCTCGGCCGGATAGTCGTGCACGAACCCGTTGCCGCCGTGGATCTGCACGTTTTCGTCCAGCACGAATTCGAGGACCTCACTGCCGACCACCTTCGCAATCGACGCCTCGATGGCGAACTCCTCGAACGCCGCCAGCGCCGCCGATCCGTCGTTCAGGTCGTGGGGTGTGGCATCTACGCGGGCATCGATCATGCCGGCCGTCCGATAGAGCAGTGCCTCGAGCGCGTACACGCGGACCGCCATTTCGCCGAGTTTGTGTTTGATCGCGCCAAACGACGCGATCGGCTGGCCGAACTGCTTCCGCTGTGCGGCGTAACGAGCGGCTTCACCAATGGCGCCCTGGGCGCCGCCGCTGCACATGGCGCCGAGCTTGAAGCGCCCGAAGTTGAGCACGTTGAAGGCGACTTTGTGCCCTTTTCCGACTTCACCCAGCAGGTTGCCGGGCGGCACGCGAACGTCCTGGAGGATCACGGGGGTCGTCGATGACCCGTGCAATCCCATTTTGTGTTCTTCCTTCCCGCTGCTCACGCCTTTGAACGCCCGTTCCACGATGAAGGCGGTGAACTGTTCGCCGTCGACTTTGGCAAACACGATGAAGACGTCGGCGAATCCGCCGTTCGTGATCCACATCTTCTCGCCATTGAGCACGAAGCCGCTGTCGGCCTGCTTCGTCGCGCGGGTCTTGGCGCCGAGCGCGTCCGAACCGGAGCCGGGCTCGCTCAGGCAGTACGCGCCCACGAGCTCGCCGGTTGTCAGCTTCGGCAAGTACTTCTGCTTCTGTTGCTCGGTTCCAAAGAGCATCAGCGGCAGCGCACAGAGATTGGCCTGTGCGCCGAATGTCGAACCGAACGAGGCGGCGCGCGCCATCCTCTCGCTCACGACCATCGAGGCCACTTTGTCGAGGCCGAGGCCGCCATACGCCTCGGCGACGTCGGCGCCGAGCAGCCCGAGCTCGCCGCACCGCTTCAGCAGCTCGCGCGAGAGCGTCCACTCTTTCTGCTCGAGACGATCGAGCTGCGGCAGCACCTGGTCGTCGACAAAGGCCTCCGTTGTCTGAGCGATGAGGCGATGTTCGGTGGTCAGGCGCTCGGGGGTGAACACCGCGTCCGCGTCTGTATCCTTGATCAGCCACTCGCCGCCCTTCAGGACGGCGATCGTGCGTGCGGTCGTGATTGCCATGTATTGCTCCGTAGCCGTGCTTGCACGGCGCGAATGTGTACAAACGTGTCAAATTTGCCGTGCAACCACGGCTTAGCCGCGGCCGCGCCGTGGCGCGGCCGCGGATCTATTAACGAAGATCCGCCTCAAACGCTGCACTCGTCGGTTTGAGGCGGAGCTTCGTTAAATTCTCTCGAAGATTCCCGCCGCGCCCATCCCGCCGCCGACGCACATCGTGACCATGCCGTACCGGGCCTGGCGTCGTTTCATTTCGTGCAACAAGCTCGTCGTGAGCCGGGCGCCGGTGCAGCCGAGTGGATGGCCGAGCGCGATGGCTCCGCCGTTCACGTTGAGCCGATCGGGATCGATCGGCAGGGCTTTCAGGCAGGCGAGCACCTGTGCGGCGAACGCTTCGTTCAGCTCGACCAGATCGATTTGATCGAGCGACAAGCCGGCGAGCTTCAGTGCCTTGCGGATCGCCGGCACCGGTCCGATGCCGAATCGTTCGGGTTCAACGCCTGCCGTGGCGAACGCCACGAACCGGGCCATCGGCGTCAGGCCGCGTTCACGCGCGCGTTCGGCCGTCGTGACGATCACCGCGGCGGCGCCGTCGCTCGTCTGGGACGAGTTGCCGGCGGTCACGGTGCCGCTCGCGTGAAACGCCGGACGCAGCTTCGCGAGCGCTTCGCGCGAAGTGTCCCGGCGCGGCCCCTCGTCGACTGAGAACGAGACCGTACGAGTGCGTGGCGATCCGGCTGGAGCCGCTCGGCGTGGGTGCGCCGGGCCGCCCGTCGCCCCGTCGGACGATTCAATGAGAGTCGCCGTGATGGGGACAATCTCCTCCGCAAAACGACCGCCGTCGATCGCCGCGAGCGCGCGCTGATGGCTGCGGAGCGCGAACGCGTCCTGCGCCTCGCGCGGAATGTCCGACTCGCGCGCATGATTTTCGGCGACGAGCCCGGTGCTGAGATACACGTCGGGATACGAGTCGATGAGCGCCGGGTTCGGCGCAATCTTGTGGCCGCCCATCGGGATGAGGCTCATCGACTCGGTGCCGCCGGCCACGATGGTCGATGCGAACCCGCACATGATGCGCTCCGCCGCGTAGGCGATGGCCTGCAGGCCGGACGAACAGAACCGGTTCACCGTAACGGCCGACGCTTCGACCGGAATCCCGGCACGCAGGCTCGCAATGCGAGCCACGTTCATCCCCTGCTCCGCTTCGGGCATCGCGCAGCCCAGAATCACATCGTCGATGTCGGCGGGCTCGATACCGGACGCGCGGCGCAACGCCTCTCCAATCGCCACCGCGGCAAGCTCGTCGGGACGTGCGCCGCGAAGCGTGCCGGTTGGCGCCTTGCCCACCGCTGTTCGAACCGCCGAAACGATCACGGCGTCAGTCATACTTGATCCCCAGAGAGCCACCACGGAGGACGCGGAGGACGCTTCAGAATTCGGAATTAGGAATTCGGAATTTGGAATGCGTGAACGAATTCTCGATTCCGAATTCCAACGGTCCTCCGTGGTGGAATTGACTGTCTCATTCAGTCTCACTCTTACTGATCCCAGTCACCCAGCAAGTCTTCGATTGCGTCCGCGACTTCACTGACTTTTCCGTCGAACAGATGATCCGCGGCGTCCACCACGACCAGTTCCTTTGGCTCCGCAGCACGCGCGTAGAATTCGCGCATGTCTTTCAACGGGCACAGTTCGTCGCGTTCGCCCTGAATGAAAAACTTCGGTTTCGTGCTTCGCGCAATCGGCTCGAAGTCGTAGCGCGAGAGCGGTGGGGCAATAGCGATTAACGTGGAGACCCGTGGATCGGCCGCGCCAACGGTCAACGCCACCCACGCGCCGAAGGACATTCCGGCACCCCACATGTGCGCGTCCGGCCATCGCTGACTCATGAAATCGAGCGCTGCGCGCATGTCGTCCATCTCGCCCGGTCCGTTGCTGAACTGCCCGTTGCTGGTGCCCGCTCCGCGAAAGTTGAAACGCAGCACCGCACAGCCGATGCGGCTGAACGCTTTCGCCGCCTGATACACGACTTTCGTGTGCATCGTGCCGCCGTACTCCGTGTGCGGGTGCGCGAGCACGACCGCGGCGCGCATGCCCGCCTCGTGTCCCGGTTCGAGCAGACCGCTGGCGCCGACACGCCGGCTGGACACCGGCTCGTCGAGCAGCGCTTCGAGACGTCCTGCCGGTCCTGGAATTTCACGCAGCATGGCGCGATAACGGAGATGACGGAGGGAACGGCATTACACAGAGAAACGGAGAAACGGAGTTAATAAATGTACCCATCCTTCCTGCCGTTCGTCTCCGTTGCTCCGTTTCTCTGTGTTGAACCGTTACCTCCGTATCCCTCCGTTGGCGTGGGTCGACCGTATCCCTCCGTTGGCGTCCGATTGACGAACTCGCAGACCAGCGCGGCGAACGCGTCCGGACGCGTGATCGATCCGAGGTGGCCGGTGCGCTCGAGCACCACGGCGCGTGCGTTCGGAATCAGCTCCGTGTATGCGGACGAACCGTTCGCCGGCACGATGTGGTCCAGCAGATGTTCGCCGGTGATAATCAGCGTCGGCGCGGTGACGGCCGCACATTCGCCACGCATGTCGATGCCGTCGATCAGACGCGCCCGGGCCGCCATGCGCGCGACCGAGACCGGCGCTGCCGCAAATGTCTGCAGCACAGCGCGGCGAAAGCTCCAGCGGCGACGGCGGTCCGGCATGGCGGCGGCGATTTCGGCACGCAGCCGCCAGGGCGACTCGGCCAGGAACACCGGCCCGAAAATCCAGGGTGCGCGCGCATACACCTGGTGCCGCCTCCGCAGGTGCCACTGCGGCGCCGGCGTCGACGCCAGGATCAGGGCCGCGACGCGATCCGGGTGGCACGCGCCGACTCGCAGGGCAACGAGACCGCCGAACGACACGCCGCAGATCGCCGCGCGCTCGATCTGTTTCGCGTCGAGTGCCGCGATGACCTGTGCGACGTAATTGTCCAGTCCCTTCGACGGATCCAGAGCGCTCTGCGAGTCGGGCTCGCCGCAGAGTGGAAAGGTGATCACGCGGAACGACGCGGCCAGCGCCTCGATCGCCGGACGCATGTATTCCCATCGGCCCTGGATACCGGGGATGAGAACCAGCGGGTCGCCGCAACCGACTTCGATAATCTGCATCACCTTCTGGTAGCCCCAGCCACGACGATCAACGCAGAACTCGCGGAACCCGCAGAGAAAACCGGTTTTGTTCTGCGAGTTCTGCGGTTTCTGCGTTGAATGTCGTGCCGTGTGCCCGGTGAAGAATGTTTCTGCTCTGACTGGAATCGCGGCCAGCCTTTCTGACGTCGCCGCCCCATCCGACCTCCCCGACCCACTCAACCTTTGTGTCCATGGTGTCCTTTGTGTCGTTGGCGTCATTCAGTTCCGCAGCGGCTTGCCAGTCTTCAATGTGTGCTGGATACGCTCCAGTGTCTTGCGCTCTCCGCATAGCTTGAGAAATCCCTCGCGCTCGAGGTCGAGGAGGTACTGCTCGCTCACCATCGTCTGATGCGGCAGCGAGCCTCCCGCGAGCACACATGCGAGCGCCCGGCCGACCACGGCGTCGTGATCGGTGATGCGGCCGGCCCGCCACGCGAGATGGACACCCAGCTTCAGCGCGGCCTGCAGGCTGTCGCCTCCGACCGGGATGGCGGCGCGCGGCACCGGCCGTCGATACCCTTCCCGCACGCGCTCGATCGCGAACGCCTTCGCGTCGGCCATCAGCCGGTCGCGATTCATCGTGACGCGGTCGGCGTCCCCGAGAAACCCGAGGCGCCTCGCATCGGCCGCGCTCGCCGACACTCTGGCGAAGCCGATCGTTTCGAAGACGCGCTGCACGAACGGCAGCAGGTCGGCCGGCGGCGCCGGCACGCCGTCGACCGCGCGCGCGAGCATTTCCTTGCAGCCGCCGCCCGCGGGAAGCAGCCCGACACCGGCTTCCACCAGTCCGACGTAGCTTTCAGCGGCTGCCTGCACGCGGTCGGCGTGGAGCACGATCTCACAGCCGCCGCCCAGGGTCCGCCCGGCGGGCGCGACGATAACCGGCACCTCCGCATACCGCAGCGCCTGCGTGGATTGCTGGAACGCGCGAATCATCAAGTCGATCTCGTCCCAGTTGCCCTCGAGCGCTTCGAGCAGCACGAGCATGAGGTTTGCGCCGGCCGAGAAATCAGGCGCGTCGTTCCCGACCACCAGGGCGGCGAAATTCGTCGCCGCCTCTTTCACGCCGGCGTTGAGCATCTCGACCGTGTCGCCGCCGATTGCGTTCATCTTCGAATGGAACTCGACGACGAGCACGCCGTCGCCCACGTCCACGAGGCTTGCACCCGCGTTCCGTCGCACGACCTTCTGGCGATCCTTGGCGGCCTTCAGGATCGCGATGCTTGTCCGATAGCCTTCCCCCTCCGCGGGCGCCTCTTTCGCGCGCACTTCGGCGCGAAGGCGCCGCGCGACCGAGTCGGGAACGCGCCCTGGCGCCTCGGCATCCGGCGCGACGGAGCCGTGCGTTCCGGCATCCGAAAACCGGCCCCGCGCTGCTGATTCCGGCCGGACCAGCGTCTCGGACACACCGCCGGCGGCTTCGACCACTTCGCGGAAACCGACCGCTTCGAGCGTTTCGAGCGGCCCGAGCTCCCATCCGAAACCCCATTTCATGGCGCGATCGACATCGTCGTTTGAATGCGCGATCTCGGGCGCGACCATCAACGCATACACGAGCGTTGGAGCGAGCGTGCGGCGCAGAAACTCCCCGACCTTGTCGCGGCCTGCGAACAGCGCCTTGACGCGCTCGCCGACGTCCTCGATCGATCGGACCGCGTCGAGCGCCGGAAGCTTCGCCCCCTGGCGCGGCCGATACGTCAGGGTCGCAGGATCGAGCGTGAGGATCTCGAAGCCCGCTGCGGTCTTCTCGCGTTTGTAGAAACCCTGACCGGCCTTGTCGCCGATCCAGCCGCGTTCGATCAGCTTGCCGACAAACGGCGGCAGCGCGAAGGCACGGCGGCCGTCTTCCGCGGGCAGACGCTCGGCCAGGTTTCCTGCGACATGCGCGAGCACGTCGATACCGACGATGTCCATCGTGCGGAACGTCGCACTCTTTGGACGGCCGAGCACCGGGCCTGTCAGCGCGTCGATCTCTTCAATGGTGTATTGGCCGGATTCGAGCGCACGAAGCACCCGGATCACACCGTAGATGCCGATGCGATTGGCGATGAAGTCCGGCGTATCCTTCGCGACGACGACGCCTTTGCCGAGGCGGTGATCGCAGAACGACGACACTCGCTGGAGCACCACCGGATCGGTGTCGGTCGTCGGAACGAGCTCGACCAGATGGAGATAACGCGGTGGATTGAAGAAATGTGTGCCCAGCCAGTGCCGCCGGAATTCGGGGCTGCGGCCTTCGGCGATGGCGGCAATCGAGAGACCGGACGTATTCGACGACACAATCGTGCCGTGGCGCCGAACGCGCTCGACACGCTCGAGCAAGCCCTGTTTGGCCTCGAGGTTCTCGATGATGGCCTCGACAATCCAATCCGCGCTCGCGATCCGCTCGAAGTCGGTGTCGAAGCCGCCCGCCGTGACGAGTGCGGCCGTGTCGGGCGCGAAGAACGGATCGGGTTTGAGCGTACGGGCGCGCTCGAGGCCTTTGCGTGCGACGTCGGCGGTCAGATCGAGGAGCAGCGCCGGAACGCCCGCATTGGCGAAGTGCGCCGCGATTTGCGCCCCCATCGTGCCGGCGCCGAGGACCGCGATCGATCGGACGCCTGCTGTCATCGGGTGCACGCACCGTTCAGGAACAGGTCGACGACCTTCTCGGCCTCGGCTTTCAGCGAATAGCGCCGCCGACTGAGGATCCAGTTCGTCGCCATCTCGTCGAGCGCGCCGAAGAACATCTTGGCGGTGACCGTCGGGTTGAGATCCGCGCGAATGACGCCCTGGCGCTGGCCGTCGGCGATCGCTTCGCGAATGAGCCCGAGGTAGTCGCGCAGCAGCGTCGCAGAGAACCGCTCCATGAATTTCGTGGACTGCCGGAGCTCCACCTGGAACACGACCGCCAGGTTGCGGTCGCGCCCCAGATGCGCCAGGTGCAGCTGCGCAAATCGGCGCAGCCGTTCGCGCGGATCCGGCGTGGCCGCGGCGGACGCGCGTCCCTGCGTCAGGCATTCGCGCATCGTGCGCTCGAAGATCGAAACGAGCAGGTCGTCTTTGCTGCGGAAATACAGATACACCGTCCCGGCGGCGACGCCGGCGGCGTGGGCGACGTCCGCGACCTGCGCGTTGAAAAAGCCGCGCTCGGCGAACACGTCGGTTGCGGCACGAAGGATGGCGTCCTTTTTTGCGCCAGGGATGAGATCGTTCCGTCCCCGGCGGGCGAGCGCAGGCGTGGCCATGACTGAATGAATATTCATTCAGTCGCGGCGATGGTGTCAAGCCGTCGAGGATTTCGACTCACTGGTCGAGGATTTCGACTCACTGCTTTGAGCGATGTTCGGGTCACGAGCCGCGTTTATTGGCCACGAAGGCCACGAAGCCGCGAAGAGCACGAAGAAGGTAAGAAAACAACAGTCATTGTGTTCTTCTTCGTGGTTTCGTGTCTTCGTGGCCTTCGTGGCCTTCGTGGCCTTCGTGGCCTTCGTGGCCATTAATGTGACTGTTTACCAGAATGCTTCTCCAAGCAACTGAGCCAGAGTCGAGGGTTGAGCGCTACCGCCACCTGGTCAGTATCGTCTCCCGATCGAACAGCGCAACGCTGACGACCGTGAGCAGCATCCATACGGCCGTCAAGCCCCCGCCGATCAGCGCCAACGCGGCCGGTGACAGCCACAACGTGCCGATGAACTGCGCGACGAGCAGCGCCGAGAGCGGGACGATGATCAGCACGCCGAACTGCTGCGCCGTTCGCGGATCGTTGACTCGCGACGAGATGACAATGGCCGTCTGCAGCGCCACGAGCGCGGCGGCCGGGCCGACCAGCGCCACGAGGACGGCCGTCCGGGCGTTCGCCATCGCGCGCGCCACGCCGGCCGCCGCCAGCAGGACGATGCCTCCGAAGTACAGCCCGAGGCCGGCGGCGGCGATCGCGAGCGTCGGCAGCAACGCCCCGAGCACCTTCGCGACGAGAAGCTCGAACGTGGTGATCGGTGTCGCCAGCAGCGGCTCCAGGGTCCGTGCCTGCTTTTCCCCCACCACCGAATGCGCGGCAAGCGCCATCGCGCCGGTCACCGGAATCACCATGAACAGCATGAGAAACTGCTGGAACAGGAACAGCTGGATCCGGGCCTCGCCGGACAGATCGTCGCGCAGGCCGAGCACGAGACTCACTTTCGCGAGATCGCTGTCGTTGGCCAGCGGCTGGCCGGTCATACGCGGAATCGCGATGGCGATGAAGAACGGCAGGCCCAACGCCAGCACCGTGACGATGACGACGGGCATGAGCGCCATCCGGTTGCGCGACAGATCGAGGAATTCCCTGATGACAAGCGCCTGGATCCGCATCAGTGTTGCCCGTCCATGAGATGGAGGTACACGTCCTCGAGCGCCGGCATTTCCTGCCGCACTTCGACAATCCGTGCGCCTGCCGCCGCGAGCGCGCTCACAATCTCGGGCGTCCGTTCCTCGGCGCTGTCCAGGCGCATGGCGATGGTGTGTCCCTCGATGCTGGCGGTGGCATCGAACGATCTCACGAGCTGAAAATGCGGGGCCGGATCGCCGGTCACGCGCACGATCACCCGACCGGTCGTGAGACGCCGGCGCAGCGTGGCAGGCCGATCGAGCGCCAGCAGCCGCCGATCGAGTACCGCGACTCTATCCGCCAGCCGCTCTGCTTCGTCGAGATTGTGCGTCGAGACGAGGATCGCGCAACCCGATGTGCGTCGTTCGTCGAGCAGACCACGCACGCTGCGCGTGATCTCGGGATCCAGCCCGGAGGTGGGCTCGTCGAGCAACAGGATGGCCGGTTCATGAAGGAGCGCGCGCGCCAGCGCGACTTTCTGCCGCATCCCCTTCGACAGTTCGGCGGCGCGCGCACCCGCGTGCTCCGACAGCCCGAACACCTCGACGACCCGGTCCACGACCCGATCCGGCCGGTCCAGCCCATACAGCCGCGCATACACCCGCAGGTTCTCCGTGACCGTGAGCCGATCCCATAAGCCGGGCGTCTCAGTCAGGAACCCGATCCGGCTTCGGAGCCGGGCCCCGGTCGATCGAGTCAGCCTCACGCCGTCCACCACGATCGAACCGCTCGTCGGCGCAATCAGCCCCGCCAGCATCCGCAGCGTCGTTGTCTTTCCGGCCCCGTTCGGGCCGAGGAGCGCCACGATTTCCGATCGTCCGACTTCGAACGACACGCGATTGACGACCGTGCGCGACCCGAAACGGCGTGTGAGATCTTGCGCGACGATCACGGCGCTTGGACGGGCGGGATGGGCAGGATGGGCAGGACAGGCGGGACAGGCAGGACGGGCGGGCGTGCCGATCCTCCTGCTCCTGCCGATCCTCCCTGTCCTGCCGATCCTGCCTCTCCTGCCTGGCCTGCCATCTCGAATGCGTAAAGCCCCGGCGTGACCAGGATCCGGCCGTTCTTTCCGAAGAACAGACCGTTGGGCGCGACGATCCCGGCGGCGCGGAACTGAATGGTCCGCACCTTGTCGCCGTCGCGATCGAACACATAGGTGTACGGGACGACGAATGAAACCCAGAGATTGCCGGCGCGATCGACGGCGGCGGTGCGAATCGTCGGCTGCACGAGCGGCAGTTCGCCCTCGTCGGCCTTCCGTGTCGGCCAGGTCGTCGGCAGGTTCGCGAGTGCCGAATCGAGCTCGTGGCCCTGCATGTGCCGCTCGAACAGGAGCCGTCCCTCACGATCGTATTTTCGAAACACCGGGTCGCCGGTCTGAAACACGAAGTAGAACCCGCCTGTCGGATCGACGAGCGGAATGCCGCTGTTCAACGCCAGGTGCAGCTCGCGATCGTCCTCGTGGCCGGTCCGGCGAAGCAGACCGAAGGTGCGTCTCGCCGCGCCGCCAAGCTCGAATTCAGTGACGAGGCCGCCGGTCTCGGGCCACGACATGAGGATCGACGTACCGGTGTACTGGAGCGTCCCGATGCCGTTGAGCACCAGGTTCTCGAAGACGACGCGCGCACGGACGCGCCCCGGAAGGAAGAACCCGCCGATGCGAAAACCGACCGGCGAAAAAACCTGAATGCGCTCGCGGTTGTTCGGCGCGTCGGCGACGACAAAGGTCCCGTCGGGCGCGCACGCGAAGGCGGTGGGATCGATGATGCGTCCGGGCTCCGCTCCAATCTGGATGATCTCCCAGACGCTCTCCAGGGCTTCGTCGATGCCGAAGACGGCGTGCGCGCGCCGATCGAAGATGAAGTACTGGCCGAAGGCGGACTGCTGAAACCCGATGGGATTGCGGAAGCGGCCGGCGATGTGCGCGGGAACGCCGCCGGTCGATTTCAGCACGTCCACGCTGAGGGCAGCCGGCGATGCCGAAGCGATGATGGCGATCTGGATGAGGAGAACGAATACCGGGAAGCGACGCCGCGGTACTGGAACTCCCACGAGAGAGGCAAATCGGCTCTTGTCAGTACACTTGCACGACGATTTTCTCGACAATGGGTCATGACCTCTGGTCACCCCAAAGCATGAAATGGGCGATGTGATGGAGTCCGCCACAGCCCACAACATGTTGGGGAAATCGGGCGCATTTTCTGAGCAGGTCCAAAGCCGAAAGCCATGAGCCTAAAGCCTGCAGGCTGCGTATTTCAGCAGCCCGCTAGTACCTCGCCGTGTCGCGGATCGCCTTCAGGACGTCGGCCGTTTGCGGCAGGATCGCTTCCTCGAGATCCGGGCAGTAGGCCACTGGCGTATTGAGCGCGCCGACGCGGCGCACGGGCGCGTCGAGGTGCTCGAACAGCTCGCCGGCGATTCGGGCGCCGATTTCCGCGCCGAAGCCGCACATCACCTGATCTTCGTGGGCGATGACGACGCGGTTCACACGCGTGACCAGCGCGGCGACCGCGTCCCAGTCGTACGGGACGATCGTCCGCAGGTCGAGCACGGCGACGCTGATGTGTTCCTTTTCGGCTTGCTGGGCGGCGACGAGCGATCGCTGGACGAGCGCGCCCCACGTGACCACGACCACGTGATCGCCGTCACGTCGAAGTGCGGCTCTGCCGAAGGGAATCATGAACTCTTTCCCCGGATACTCGCCTTTGTTGTAGGTCTGGCGGTACAGGTGCTTGTGTTCGAGGAACAGCACCGGATCGTCGGCGCGAATGGCCGTGCGGAGGAGCCCGGCGGCGTCGACCGCACTCGACGGGTAGGCGATGCGAATGCCGGGACAGTGGGCGAAGATGCTCTCGCCGGACTGACTGTGATAGGGCCCGCCGCCGCGCAGGTAGCCGCCAATCGGCACGCGCACCACGACCGGCGCCGTCCAGTTGTTGCCCGAACGGTACCGCATCATCGACATCTCGTCGCGGAGCTGCATCATCGCCGGCCAGATGTAATCGAAGAACTGAATCTCGACCACCGGTTTGAGTTTGCGCGCGGCCATGCCGACGGCGCGGCCGACAATGTTCGCTTCCGCCAGCGGCGAATTGAACACGCGATCGTCGCCGAACATCCGCTGCAGGCCGTGCGTCAGCTTGAACACGCCGCCCTTGCCGGGCACGAGCGGGAGCGACTCCTTCTTGCTGGCGTCGGCAACGTCTTCGCCGAACACGACGATGCGCGGGTCGCGCGCCATTTCGTCTTTCAGCGTGCGGTTGATCGCCGACACCATCGTGTCGGGCTTGCCCTCCGGCCGCGCCGGCGTGTCGAATGCAGACGACGTCGGATCGACATCGGGCGAATAGACCCAGAGCTGCGCCGTTTCATTTGTCGGCCGTGGTGCGGCGAGCGCCTGCTCCGCCGCGTCGTTGATCTGGGCTTCGACGTCGTGCGCCAGTTGCGTGAGCTCGGCGTCGGTGACCAGGTTGTGCTGCTGCAGAAATTCCGCGAACCGCACGATGGGATCGCGCTTCGCTTCCGCCTCGCGCTCCGCCGGCGGCTTGTACAGCTTCTCGTCGTCCGAGAGCGAGTGCGAGTACGGACGCGTCACCCGGGCGTGAACGAAGGCCGGTCCCTGCCGGGAACGGACGTACTCGGCGGCTGTGCGGACGGCCCGGAGGCTCTGGAAAAACTCGGTGCCGTCGATGGAGTCGACGTGCAGTCCGGGAAACGATCGGACGAGACGGGAAATGTCGCCGCCGGGCGTTTGCACTTCGACCGGGACGGAAATCGCGTATCCGTTGTCTTCGACGAGAAACAGAACCGGCAGCGCCTTCGTGCAGGCCGTGTTCAGGGCTTCCCAGAACTCGCCTTCGCTGGTGGCGCCTTCGCCCAGAGAGACGTACGTGATCTCATCGGGATGACATCGCGCTTCACGATCCGGAATGGCCGACACACGGTTGTAAATGACGCCGGCCTCGGCCGCGCCGACCGCATGCAGCACCTGCGTCCCGGTCGGACTCGAGCCGGAGACGATGTTCAATTTCGTGTGGCCCCAGTGCGACGGCATCTGCCGGCCGCCGGAGCTTGGGTCGTCCTTGGCGCCGACCGCTGCCAGCAGCATTTCGAGCGGCGTCATCCCGAGCTGCAGGCAGAGGGCGCGATCGCGATAGTAGGGAAAAAACCAGTCGTACCCCGCTCGGAGCGTGAAGCCGGCGGCGACGAGGATGGCCTCGTGGCCGGCGCCGCTGATCTGGAAGAAGATGCGGCTCTGGTTCTTGAGCTGAATCTCCTTGTCGTCGAGTTTGCGCGACAGCAGCATGCAGCGGTGCACTGCCAGCAGCTGATCGCGAGTGAGCCCCTCGAATTGATCGGCGGCGGAAGCAGGATCCGCGTCGGCCTGGCGTCCGTTGAGAACGGCCTTCATTGCGGCCTGAAATTATAACATCCGCGTAACGAAGCTCCGCCTCAAACCGACGCGTGAAAACCGCGTCGCTGTACGGCGGATCTTCGTTACTAGATCCGCCGCCGCTCTCGCGGCGGCGGCTAAGCCGTGGTTGCACGGCAGAATTGACAGTCTCGTACACATTCACGCCGTGCAAGCACGGCTGGTATATGCTGCACCGCATGAGCACCGATACCGTTCGCCTTCATCGCTGGGACGAGATTGCGCTCGAAAAAGTGACCGAAATGCTGTCGCGGAAAATCGTCACCGGCGAGCGGGAAATGATCGCGCAGATCTATCTCAAACGCGGGTGCCAGGTGCCGATGCACTCACACGAGAGCGAGCAGATGACCTATATCCTGCAGGGCGCGCTCAAGTTCCTGATTGGCGGCGAAGAGATTACGGTGCGCGAGGGTGAAGTCCTGCACATCCCGTCGTGGATCGAGCACCAGGCCGAAGCGCTCGACGATACCTTCGAGCTCGACGTGTTCAGTCCGATCAGGCGCGACTGGCTCGATCACACCGACGATTATTTCCAGCGCTGACATGGCCATCGACCGACAACGCCTGGGGCTGACGGTGCTGCGCGTCTGTCTCGGTCTGTTTTTCCTCTTCGAAGGACTCGGCAAGATCCGCTGGTTCACCAGTCCGTCGATACTGGCGGCCACGTTCAGCGAGTGGTCGCGCTCGGTGCCGGCCGATTCGATCAGCGCCTGGTATCTGCACCGGATCGCCGTTCCGGGCGTGCCGATCTTCGCGAGGCTGGTCCCCCTTGGCGAGTTGTCGGCGGGTGTCGCGCTGCTCGTCGGCTTCTGGACGCCGCTGTTTGCGCTCGTTGCCTTTCTCATGGCGCTCAACTTCCAGATCGCCAGCGGCGCGGTGTTCAGATACAGCTTCCTGACCAGCGGCTACGGTCTGCCGGTGCTCGGATCGACGCTGGCGCTGGCACTCGCCGGCACGCGTCGACGCACGCTCGTGAAGGGCGGTTCGCGCGTCTAGCCCACGAAATGCAACCACCGAAATGCAACCACGAAGTCACGAAGACACGAAGAACGCACGAAGATCATGCATTTGAATTAAATAGGGTTTCTTCGTGGTTTCGTGTCTTCGTGGCAAAAAATGGAGCAACCACCAAGGATGCTGAGATTCGTGTCCTCGGTAGTGGGTTGTGATTGCTCAGACGCGCTCCTGGCGAGGCGCCGAGGCCGTCGTGCCGTGTGGCGGCGTCAGGCAGCCGTCAATGGACCTTATGATCCCAATCGTCTGCGCGGCCGCCGGAATAGACGTCGAACTTCTTGCGCACGCGGTTGATCTTCCACTTCAGGTATCGGTATTTCAATTCTGACAGTGGATGCATGCGAGCGCTCTTGAGGAACAGATAGCCGACAGCGAGCCCGCCCAGATGCGTGGCGTTCGCGGTCCCGCCCGACTCGCCGATCGACGAGAAGAACGCGATGGCGCCCATGATGGCCACGAAGATTTTCGCGGGAATCGGGAACACCATGTACATGTAGATGGGCCGATCCGGAAAATACAGCGCATACGCGAGCAGGAGTCCGTAAATCGCGCCGGACGCGCCGATGATATTCGACACGTACACCTGTTGCGCGAACCCGAACGGCAGCAACGAGAAGATCACCGTGAGCAGGCCGGCGCCCACCCCGGTCACGAAATAAAACTTGAGAAAGTACCGGGTGCCCCAGATTCTCTCGAGCTCGGCCCCGAACATCCACAGCGCCAGCATGTTGAACACGATGTGGAAGATTCCACCGTGCAGGAACATGTAGGTCGCAAGCTGCCAGACCCAGAACGTCCGCACGACGAAGATCGGTCGTAACCCTAGCAGGTCCGTCACAATCGGCGCGAAGAACTGGACCACGAACAGGACGACGTTCGCACCGATCAGCGCTTTCAGTGCCGGCGAGACAGGACCGGGACCAAAGGAGAACGACGACACGTGAGCCGGGGGGTAACGTCGCATGTGAAGACCAGAGATCGTACTATATCCTGACGGGGAGGTTCGCCGCGGCTCTCATCCGTCACCTAATCAGCAACTTCCGTACCCGCACCTCTGCCAGCGCGAGCATCTCGTCGAATTCGCGAATTCTCAAGACCTTTGCAACGGCGGCGAGCGCCACGAGCGCGCCCGCGATGGACGCGACCAACCGCATTGCCTGAAATGAGAGCGCCGCGCCAGGCATGACCCCGTACGACCAGCGCTCAATCATCGTCGCCGTCAGCGCCATCGCCGCTGCCGCGAGGCTGATCTTCACCAGCGCAACCGTCAGGGTGTTTCCGTCCAGACCGCCGATCCGCCGTCTCAGGAACCACAGGAGCCCTGCGCCGTTTGCGATCGACGCGAGCGACGTGCTGAGTGCCAGACCGAGAAAACCCATCATGTGAACGAGCCCGACGCTGAGCACCGCGTTCAGCGCGATCGTTCCGATGGCGATGACCACCGGCACGCGGCCGGACCCGAGCGCGTAGAACGTCGGCGAGGTGATCCGCACGGCGGAGTAGCCGAGAAGACCACAGGCATATAGACGAACTGCGGCGGCAGTGGCGGCGGTGTCGGCCGCAAGGAAGTGGCCGTGCTCGAAGAGCAGCCGGACAATTGGTGTGGCCATCGCGAGCAACCCCGCCGTCGCCGGCACGTTGACGAAGAGCATCATCGCCAGCCCGCGAGACACGGTGTCTCTGATGCCGGCTGCGTCCTCCATGGCGGCGTGATGCGACACGGCGGGCAGCACGGCCGTACCGATGGACACGCCAAACAACCCGATTGGCAGATAAATGAGCCGCGACGCGTATGTCAGCCACGACACGGCGCCGGTTCCCTGGCTGGTCGCCAGCAGCGTGTTCAGGAACAGCATCACCTGGGTGGCGGCCAGCCCAATCGTGCCCGGACCCATGAGCAGCAGCACCTGTCTCAATCCGGGATCGCGCGGATCGAACACCGGCCGATATCGAAGGCCTTCGCGGCGCAATGCCGGCCACTGCACGACCACCTGGGCGACGCCGCCGACCAGCGCACCGATCGCAATGGCCATGATCGGAGGCTGTCCGAACCGCGGCAAATACGGGACCAGGAGGAGCGCGCAGACGATGGTGCACACGTTGAACGTCGCCGGCGCGAGCGCGGGCACGAAGTAATGGCGCAGCGAATTCAGCATGCCCATCTCCGCGGCGGCGATCGACGTCAGCGTCAAAAACGGCAGCATCACGCGCGTCATCTCGATGGTCAACGGGAGCTTGCCGGGAACCGCCGCAAAATCGCGCGCGAACGTCGTGACGATTGAGTCGGCGAACACGAGGCCCAGACACACCACCGCGCCCGTGACGAGGAGCAGCGTGGTCATCACGTTGTGCCCCAGCCGCCACGCTCGGCCTTTTCCATGGAGGGTGAGATGTCGCGTGAACGCCGGGACGAACGCCGCACTCAGCGCGCCTTCCGCGAACAGATCGCGAACGAGATTCGGCAGTCGAAATGCGACGATGAACGCGTCCATGTCGTTGCCGGCGCCGAACAAGGCGGCAAGCACCTGCTCGCGGGCGAGCCCGAGAATCCGGCTGGTGAGCGTGGCGGTGGCGGTAACACTGGCGGATCGCGCGAGGCGTTGTCCGGAACTGGACACACAATACTGTTCTTCTTTGCGTCCTTTGCGGCCTTTGCGTTCGATCGTGACGGTCGCACTAGGAGTTCGTCCGAGTAATGCCTGAACGAACTCCTAGTAGGCGCGCTGCGCGCGCACGATCAGTGAAAAGATTGGGTTTTCTGCCGGCGAAGCCGGCCTACTAGGAGCGTGTTCATGTTACTCAGACACGCTCCTAGTGAGGCTGAAAAAAAAGGAGGCCCCCGCTTGCGCGAGAGCCTCTAAGGAGGATGGATGAGAGGCTTGTTCTTGCCGTCTCGAAAGGATTAGACGCCCGGACGGGAGAAAAGGTTCGGTGAAAAGTTCAACCCCCGAGTTTTCGACGGACCATCTCGTTCACCGCCTTGCCGTCGATCGTCTGACCAGTCAGTCTGGCCATGGCCGACTTCATGACCCGGCCGATGTCCCTGGCCGACGTTGCGCCCGTTTCAGCCAGGGCGTCGAGGATCGCCTGCTCGATCAGCGCCGGATCGGCGGCCGGCGGAAGATAGGACTCGAGGACACGGATCTCGGCGCTTTCCTTGTCCGCGAGATCCTGACGCCCGCCTCGCGTGAACTGATCGATCGAATCCCTGCGCTGTTTGACCAGCGACGCGACAACCTGTCGTGCCTCGCTGTCGTCGATAGCACCACCGCGTTCGACTTCACGATTCATCAGCGCGGCCTTCAGCATCCGCAGCGCGCTGAGGCGGATCGGATCCTTTGCACGCATCGCATCGGCGATCGCCGCACTGATGTTGTCGACGAGCGGCAACTACTTACTGACTTTCAGGCCCGCCGGGACGCCGCGGCGGCTGCCCGGGTGCCGGTTGTTGCCCCGGCTGTTGCGGCGGCGGTTGCACGACCATCCCTGGCACCGCCACGCCACCGAACGGCGCGGTGGGCGCGCCACCGGGCTGCTGCTGGACCGGCGCCTGCGGCTGCTGCGGGTTGTAATTCGTACCCGGCGCGGCTCCGGGCTGAGGAGTGACGACCTGGGGTTGAGCAGGAAACGTGTTGAACACCGGCCCGCGCGGATTCTGTCCCGGCACATTCGGCGCGGGGCGTTCGTCGTCATCGTCGTCAGCAGGCTGCGGCGGCGGTTGGAACTGCGGCTGAACGAATTGCGGCTGCGGCTGCGCCAGTGTCGGCGGCGGCGCCGCGGCCGACACCGGCGCGCGCGGCGGGGCGCTCGTCGGCATCACGACGATGCGATCGAAACGGGAAAGGTTCGCGGCGACAACGGCACGCGGCGCGGCCATGTACCCGCTGAGCGCACGCAGCAGCACGTCGAGCGCCTGCTGCTCGGGTACATCAGTCAACTCGAGCGTGAGCGGACCTCCGGGAATGCGATCCAGGTTCACGACGTTGGTCTGGCCGACGCGTGCCCACTCAGTAAGGATCTGCCGGACAGTGGCATCCTTCGCAATCAGTGTGACCCGCCCGTCCTGGAGCGACAATTGAACTTCGGCAAACGCGACAGACCCAGCCAGCAGCCAGGCCGCCACGCCAATGGCGGCAATTCTCATCTTGTTCATAGGACGTAATTAGTATACGCGTGGCCTGCGGGCATTCCAAGCCGGACCGGTCACTTCTTGCGGAAGTAATCGATGACCTGTATCAGGATATCGTCGAGTGTCTGTTTCGGGTCATACCCGATGAGGGCATTGATACGCTCGAGGTCAGGAACGCGCCGGGGCATGTCCTCGAAGCCGGATTCGTACGCTTCGTCGTACGGCACGAACTTGATGACCGATTTCGAGCTACTCAGCTCGCGGATCCGATCGGCGAGCGCGGCCATGGTAATTTCCTGTGTCGTGCCGATATTAATGACTTGGCCGATGGCACGTGGCTCGGCCACCAGCTTCAACAACGCGTCGACCACGTCGCCGACATGCGTAAAAGCGCGCGATTGTGTGCCGTCGCCGAACACGGTGATCGGCTCGCCGGCGAGGGCCTGCCGCACGAAGTTCGGGATCACCATCCCGTATCGACCGGTCTGACGCGGTCCGACAGTGTTGAAAAAGCGAACGACGATGACCGGCAGCTTCCGCTCTTTCCAGTAGGCCAGCGCCAGGAACTCGTCGATCGCCTTGCTGCACGCGTATGCCCACCGATGCTTCGGAGTCGGTCCGAGCACGAGATCGGCGTCTTCGCGGAACGGCACGTCATTGCTCTTGCCGTAGACCTCGGAGGTCGAAGCAATCACCACGAGCTTTTTTTTCTTGTTGGCGTGCTTCAGCACAACCTCGGTGCCATGTACGTTCGTTTCGATCGTATGTACCGGCTGCTCGACAATCAGCTTCACCCCGACGGCGGCTGCAAGGTGGAACACCACGTCGCTCCGGTCGATGAGCTCGGCCAGCAACGGTTCGTTGTTGACCGAGTCGATGAAGTATTCGAACCCCGGCCGGCCTTTGAGATGGGCGACGTTGTCGATCGATCCGGTCGAGAGATCATCCAGGATCAGCACCTGGCTGCCCTGATCGAGCAGCGCTTCCGACAGATGCGACCCGATGAACCCGGCGCCGCCGGTTATCAACGCACGCACGCGGTCCGTCCTGTCGCCGGTCGGAACGCGAGGAGCGCGGCCGCCACGTCGTTCACGTCGTCGGTGCTCATGGCCGGATGCAGCGGCAGCGAGATCACTTCAGAGCAGGCGCGCGCGGCGGCGGGACAGTCGGCGGGAGACGCCGTCCGGAAGGCCGGCTGCTGCGGAACGGGAACCGGATAATGGATCAGCGTTTCGATGCCGCTGGCGGCCAGATGCGCCTGCAAGTCGGATCGCGCATCGCTGCGGACGACGAACAAGTGGTACACGTGGCCCGAATCGCGTTCAGGGATCGCGTGGACCGGCGCGTCGGCGAGTCGCGCCCGGTATGCGGCGGCCAGACGTCGCCGCCTGTCGGTCCACGCCGGCAGGCGCGGCAGACGCGAGCGAAGAATCGCCGCCTGGATCTCATCGAGCCGTGAATTCACCCCGGCCTCGACATGGCGATAGCGATCGGTCTGGCCTCCGTTCCGCAATCGTTTGATCCGATCGGCCAGCGCAGGATCGTTGGTCACCACGGCGCCACCATCGCCCAATGCACCAAGGTTCTTCGTCGGATAGAAGCTGAATGCCCCCGCCACGCCGATGGTACCGACGGGCCGGCCGTCTGCGGTCGCCAGGTGCGCCTGGCAGCAGTCCTCGATGACGGCCAGATGATGGCGATCGGCTATCGGTTGGATGGCCGCCATGTCGGCGGCCTGTCCGTACAGGTGGACCGGCAGGATGGCGCGCGTCCGCGGCCCGACGGCGTGTTCGACAGACGCCGGATCGATGGTCAGGCGGGCCGGATCGACGTCGGCGAAGACCGGGCGCGCGCCGGCCATCACGATGGCCAGCGCCGTATAGGCGGCCGACAGCGCCGTGGTGATCACCTCGTCTCCCGGACCGATGTCGAGCGCCCGCAAAATGAGCGACAACGCGTCGGTGCCGCTGCCAACCCCCACGCCGTGGGCCGCGCCCATCGCTGCGGCGAGCTCGCTCTCGAACGCTTCGACTTCGGGACCGAGCACGAACCAGCCGCGCGACACGACGCGATCGATGGCCGCGTTCACCGCGTCCCGGTCCTCGACTGGCACGAGCGACAGGAACGGAATGCGACGCGGCGTCATGCCGGCTCCATCAGGGCGCTGCCGTCGACGTACTTGTCGAAGTGATGACGATAGAACGTGAGCGTGCGGCGCAGTCCTTCTTCCAGCGTCATCGTCTGCCGCCAGCCGGTGGCTTGCATGAACTTCGACGAATCGGCGTAGAAACTGCCGATATCGATGGCCTTTTTCTCGGGCGGCCACTCGACGTATCTCACGCGGCCCGATTCGGCGATGTTGACCAGCAGCGTCGTGAAATCGCGATGGCTGATCGGCCGATCGCCGCCGACGTTGAACACCTCGCCGTTGCAGGCGTTGCTGGCGCCCGCGCGCAGGAACGCGTCTGCCGCGTCGTCCACGTACACGAAGTCGCGCACCTGCGTGCCGTCGCCGTAAATCTCGATGGTCTTGTCCTCGATGGCGAGACGGATGAACCAGGCGACGAATCCCTGACGATTGTGCTTGATCAGCTGCCGCGGGCCGTAGACGTTCGTCAGCCGCAGCGAGCAGGCGCGGATGCCGAACACGTTGTTGTAGACGAGATGATAGTACTCGCCTGCGGCCTTGTTGATGCCGTTGATGTCGGTCGGCCGTACCAGGTGCTGCTCGGTGACCGGCAGCGAATCGGGCCGGCCGTACACCTGTCGCGTGCCGGCAAACACCACCTTCACCTGCGGATTGTGGTTGCGGCACGCTTCGAGCACGGTGAGCTGGCTCCGGCAGTTGATTTCCAGATCGGTGTACGGATCGCGAAGACTGTCGATATGACTGACCTGCCCGGCAAGATTGAAGATCACGTCGCGATCGCGGACCAGGTAATTCATCGTCGACTGCTGGCGGATGTCGGCGACGTTCACGCGGACGCGATTGGCAATGCCGTCGATGTTGAACAGGTTGCCGCCGTAATCGGGGATGAGCGAATCCACCAGCAGGACGTCGGCGCCGATGCCCACCAGCATCCGGGCCAGGTTGCTGCCGATGAACCCGAGGCCGCCGGTAATCATGACCGCCCGGCCGCGATAGAAATCCCGGTAATCCGTCGTCACGGCTGGTGACGACTCGGGTACACGCGATTCGCCGGGTCGGCTTCCTGGTGGGCGAGCGGCGTCACGTCGCCGCGGCGGTGTTCGCCGCAGACGACGAGCGCGTACCACAGCAGCAGCAGATCGCGTCCGGTCCGGAAGAGACGCCGGACATTGAAGAATTGCGACCGGCCGAACGCGCGGTGATAGTGATGGACCGGCACCTCGGCGATCCGGAACCCGGCGTCCTGGATCTTCTTCATCATCTCCACGCAGATGATCCCGCTCGTCTTTTCCAGGTTGATGCGTTCGAAGATCGTGCGGCGCATCAACCGGAAGTCGCAATCGACGTCCCGCAGCTTCAATCCGAACAGGATGCTGACGATGTAGTGGTACAGGCGGCCGATGAGGATGCGGTGCATCGGATCGGCGCGGCTGATCTTGTAGCCGTTCACGAGATCCACATCGGCGGTCATGCTCGCCCACAGGGCGGACAGCTCCGACGGATCGTACTGGGCGTCGCCGTCTGTGTAAAAGATCAGTTCCTTCGTCGCCGACCGGAATCCGGTCTGCAGCGCCGCGCCGTAATCGCGGTTGGTGCCAGTTCATCGGCGATGTCGGCGGTGCTGTCGGCGCTCCCATCGTCCACGACGATGATCTCGAAGTCGGGCGTCAGTTCCGCCGCGGCTCGGACGGCGCGGATCACCATGCTGGCGATGGTGCCGCTGTCGTTGTACGCCGGGAAGAAGACACTCAGACCCGCGGGTTTGCTGGCAGGCCGGGCAGACATGTGAAAAGCCTCCAAACGATAGCACGGAATACGCGCAACGGGCGACCTCACGATCGAACGCAGAGGCCCAACCTTCGCTCGACGCGATTCAGGCGAGCTACGGCTTGGCGAGCGCGCAGGACGCAAAGAAGTACAGTATTTCTTAGC
This sequence comes from Acidobacteriota bacterium, assembly GCA_003222455.1. GTDB lineage: Bacteria > Acidobacteriota > Vicinamibacteria > Vicinamibacterales > CAVVIG01 > QHWF01. The sequence continues at coordinate 3,655 of QHWF01000004.1, read as the reverse complement.
GTCCTTCGCGGCCTTTGCGTTCCACGGTGGGCTCGGTTCGTCGGACACGCTCCTGGCCGGCGTCACCGTCTCCGCATCGCGACGAGTCGCCACGGCGTGAGCATCGATTCCACGAGCACGGCGGCCGAGAGTTTCGATTGTCCAACGCGCCGTTCGACGAAGGTAATCGGCACTTCAGCGGTACGCCAGCCGAGGCCGGCGGCGACGTACAGCATCTCGACCAGGAACGAATAGCCGTCGGATCGGAACCGATCGAGCGGCAGCGACGCGAGCGCCTCGCGGCGCCAGCATCGGTAGCCGCTGGTGCAGTCGCGCGCGTCGAGGCGCGTCACCACACGGATGTAGGTGTTCGCAAACCGGCTCAGCATCCTGCGCCGCCTCGGCCAGTTCGCGATTGCGCCGCCCGGGATGTATCGCGATCCAATCACGACGTCGGCATCCGCGGTCGCCGCAATCAGCCGGGGGAGCTGCGCGGGGTCGTGCGACAAGTCCGCGTCCATCTGGCCAATCACCTCCACCGGCTCCGCAATCGCGCGCCGGATGCCGTCGATGTACGATCGGCCGAGACCCGGCCGATCCGTCCGGTGCACCACCTGGATGCGGCCGGGATAACCCCGCGCCAGCGCGTCGGCGACGTCGCCGGTCCCGTCCGGTGAGGCATCGTCCACGACCATCACCGCCACGTTCTGGTGCTGCATGAGCGCGTTCACGAGGACCGGCAGGTTCTCCCGCTCGTTGAACGTCGGCACGATGACGAGCGTGGCCCGATCGGTCACCGCCGGCCTTCGAACCTGAGCGACGAGATCTGCTCGGAGACCAGCCCCACCAGAAAGATCACGACGCTGAGCACGATCAGCAGCACCGACGAGTTGGTGACGTGCGCTTGCGTGAAGATGGTCCACACGGCGTACGCCGCGCCGACACAAAAGGCGGCTGCGCTGATCGGCAGGAAGATGCGCAGCGGGCTGAAGATGGTGATGACCTTCAGCAGAATGAGAAAGAACCGCAGGCCGTCCGGTCCCAGCCTGATTTTCGACGCGCTCGGGCTCCCCACCGCGGCTGCCGCGTTGGGGACCCCGCTCGGGCTCCCCACCGCGGCTGCCGCGTTGGGGACCCCGCCCGTTCGGCGTGCCGCTTCAATCGGCTCGAAGTGCACGCTGAACCCGGCTTTCATGAAGGCGAGCGTCGTGGTGGTGGGCGTCGAGAACCCGTTCGGCAGCAGGTGGAGGAACTCGGCGAATCGATCGCGGCGTGCCGCCCGGAACCCGGACGTCAAGTCCGGGATGCGCTGCTCGGTGAGATAGCTGGCAATCCAGTTGAGCGTGGAGTTGCCCAGGCGCCGCGCGGCGGTTGCCTGCGTTCCTGGTGAGCGCGCGCCGACGACGAGGTCGTAGGTGTCGAGACGTGCGACGAGGCGCACGGCATCGGCTGCGCGGTGTTGACCGTCGCCATCGAGAATCAGCACGAACGTTCCAGTCGCCTGGCGGATCCCGGTCTTCACCGCCGCCCCGTTGCCCAGATTGTAGGGATGCCGGATCACTCGTGCGCCCGCGCTCATCGCATTCGCACCGGTGTCGTCGCTCGATCCGTCGTCGACCACGAGCAGTTCGTGCCACGTGGCGACGTGCCGCAGATCGCGCAGGACGCAGGCGATCGCTGCGGCTTCGTTGAACGCGGGGATGACGACCGACGTGGCCGCGGCGGTCGACGGCGGCTCGGTCGGTCCCGTCCACTCAGCCATCAGCCGTGAGCCATCAGGCGGGCAACCACGCCGTCCCACGTGATGGTGCGCGCACGTTCATAGCCGGCCTCGCCGAGCGCCCGCGCGCGCGTCGGGTCGGCGGCCAGGCGCGCGATTGCGGCGCCGAGCGATTGCGGTGTCGGCTCGACGATCAACCCGGTGACGCCGTCTTCCACGAACTCGAGCGGACCGCCGGCGTCGGTGGTGGTCACAACCGGTTTGTGCGCCAGGAACGCTTCCAGGGTGACGTAGCCGTAATCTTCGTCAAATGGCGGAAACACCACGCCCAGCGCGTTCGCGTACAGCTCCACCAGGTGCGAAGCGTCCACATCGCTCGCGAACGTCACGCGATCCGCGACGTTTGCAGCCACGGCGGCCTGTCGCAGTTCGTCGCGCAGAGGGCCTTCGCCGACCACGAGCAGTCTGGTTGCGCGGTCGGCATAGGCAAGCGCGCGGATGATCAAGTCCACACGCTTGTTGGCTTCGAGCCGGCCCACGGAAAGCACGTAGTCGCCGCAGGGACCGGCGCGCAGCCGTCCGGCGAGTGGCGGCGGATGGTGGAGCGGCTGCGCCGTGATGCCGTTGAAGCGCGCCAGCCGCGCCGCGGTATTGCGGCCGTTCGTGAACAGCCGGACCGATTCACCGAGCATTTCGTTGTCGAGGGCGATGAGCCGGTCGCGGAGCCGGACGTCCGCTTCGTTGTGGGTGAATTCGCTGTACGGCGTGCCGATCAGGTCGTAGATGGCGCGGTACTGGTGAAACAGCCACGTCACCTTGTTCGGATGCCGGACGAAGTAGGTGGGAAATTTGGTCGCAATCACCGCATCGATCCGCTCTCCGTTGGCCTCGGAGAGATCCACGAGCCGCCAGGCGGCCGCCTGGGCGAGGAGCTCCTGCTTCGGATACCACTTGAAGGGAATCGAGGCCGGCTCCGCCTGGTACCCCTGGCGCCGCAGTTCGTCCACGAGACCCTCGACGTGCAGCTCGGCACCGCCGCGCACGAATGGCACCTTTGCTTCGCAGACGAGAACCCTGCGCTTCATCTGGCGCTTTGAGTGATGCCTCGGTTGTTGCGACTCTTTTTGCCACGAAGACACGAAGCCCACGAAGAAGAAACCAGGAAAATCTTCTTCGTGTCCTTCGTGGCTTCGTGGCTTCGTGTTTTTCGTGACCTCACGTGGCAAACCGGAAGTTGATGATATCGCCGTCGTGGACGATATATTCCTTGCCTTCGAGGCGGAACTCGCCGTGCTCGCGGCACGCGGCCATGGTTCCTCGCGCGATCAGGTGATCGTAGCTGACGACTTCCGCGCGGATGAATCCGCGAGCGATGTCGCTGTGAATCTCGCTGGCGGCGAGTTGTGCCGCCGTTCCGCGCGGGATCGACCAGGCGCGGCATTCGTCCTCGCCGACCGTAAAGAAAGAAATATACCCGAGCAGGTCGTAGCTGGCCCGAATAACGCGATCGAGGCCTGATTCGGCGAGACCCAGATCCGCCAGGAACGCCGCTGCGTCGACGGGAACGAGCTGACCAATTTCGAGCTCGATCTTCGCGCAGACGGCCACCGCGGCGGTGGCGGCATGGGAGAGGAACGGGGTGAGGCCGGCGGCGTCGGCGGCGCGGTCGATTCGGGTCGCCGTCTCTCCGCCAGCGGTCAAATCGGCCTCGTCGAGGTTGATCACGATCAGCAGCGGTTTGGCCGAGAGGAACTGAAAGCCGCGCAGCCGTTTGAGCTCGTCGCCTTTGAGCTCCAGCGCGCGCAGCGGACGGCCGTCTTCGAGCGCCGCTTTGCAGGCCAGGAGGACGTCGCGCTCCCGTTCGAGCTCCGCGGTGCGGGATTTCTTCAAATCCTTTTCGAGCCGTTCCAGCCGCCGCTCCGCGACGCCCAGGTCCGCCAGAATCAGTTCGTCTTC
>QHWF01000243.1:5159-11275 GCA_003222455.1 Acidobacteriota bacterium | reverse complement strand
TTTCATCGCGGACATCCCGTTCCCGGCCCCTGAAAACGTCGCAGCCAAGCGGTGCGCGAGCGAAAAACGAGCGTTCTGAGAGCGTGCAGGGTTCCTAACCCCGCGAAACGATTGAACGTCGTGCAGCGTCCGAAAAGCCTCTTCGAGTCACAACGATCAATGACTTCGTGAAGTTAGGAACCGCGCTAGCCCGAAAAATTCACGAGCGATGAAACAGAAGAGCCACCGAGCCACGCGCAGGTGCTATAGAAGCGGTGTCTGGACGCTTCACGGCACTCACACGCGGAGGCTCGATGGCCACAGCCTGTATAGCGCACCGCGCGCTCCGGGTCCACGGGATTTCGAGGCCGATCGTCGCCCGGTTCGATCAGCCGCAGGCCAGTTCCGACGGCGGCGCCATTCTGCTGAAAACGGTCGACGATCGACTCGGTCTGACGTGGCGCTTGGCCAGCGCCATCCGCGACCGGCGGCAACCCGGCAAGGTCGCACACCCGCTCCGAGATCTGCTGCGGCAGCGCGTCTTCGGGTTGGCCTGTGGCTATGCCGACTGCAACGACGCCGCGCGGCTGGTCGACGACCCGATCCACAAGCTGCTGCTCGAGCGCGATCCGCTCGATGGCGCCGCGTTGGGGTCGCAGCCGACGTTGTCGCGGTTCGAGAACGCCGTGGGCCGGGCCGACCTCTATCGGCTCGGGGCAGCGTTGACCGACGTCGTGCTGACCTACCACCGCGAACGCTTGGGCGCTGGCGTGCGGCTCATCACCATCGATCTCGATGCCACCGACGATCCGACCCACGGCCAGCAGGAACTCGCGCTCTTCAACGGCTACTACGACACGTGGTGCTATCTGCCGCTCATCGCCACGGTGACCTTCAGCACCGAGCCCATGCAGCATGTCGTGGCGGGGTTGCTGCGGCCGGGGACGGGGGCCGCGACCCGCGGTGTCCGCGGCCTGCTGCGCCGGCTGTTCACCAAGCTGCGCGCGCTCTTTCCCCGCGCGCGCCTGCGGGTCCGGGCCGATGCGGGCTTTGCCGACGGCAAGCTGCTGGCGTTTCTCGAAGCGGCGGCGGTGGAGTACGTGCTGGGACTCACGGGCAATCGGCGGCTCGACCGACGCGTGCGGCGGCTGCTCGGCCGGGCGCGCATGCAGGCTCGGACTACCGGCGAGACGGCCACGCTGTTTGGCGAGACGCGCTACGCCGCCCGGCGCTGGAATCGCAAGCGCCGCATCATCATGAAGGCCGAGGTACTGTGCTATCCCGGCCGATCGCGCAAGGACAATCCGAGATTTCTCGTCACGAACCTGCCGCATCGAGCTGCCACCATATACACGCGCGTGTACTGCGGGCGCGGCGACATGGAGAACCGGCTCAAAGAACTGCAGCAGGGCGTGGCTATGGACCGGACCAGTTGCTCCCGCTTCGCCGCCAACCAGCTGCGTTTGCTGTTCTCCGTGGCGGCGTACGTCCTGTTCCAGGCACTCCAGATCTTCGCGCGCGCCACCACGCTCGGCGCCGTGCAGGTCTGGACGCTGCGCGAGCGGCTGTTGAAGGTCGCGGTCTGGGTCGAACGCTCGGTGCGGCGCATCGTGCTGCACTTGCCCCAAGCATTCCCGTGGCGGGACACGTGGCGCGCACTCGCGCAGGCGCTGACCGCCCTCTGACCCGGCGGCCGACGACGACCCTGCTCGCCTCAGGCAGTCGCCTCTATCCCGCGCTCGTGAAAAGCTCACGCGCTCAATCACCTGGGCCGGTCGCCGGCGTCGCGGTCGCAGTCACGCCGCCCCGCGCCATCGTTTCGGCCCATCAACTCTCAACCCAACACCCGCTGGAGCCATCTCGGCCTCTGGTGAGTGCGTTCACGAATAGTCCGGGCTAGATCCGGTATGTCTTGCGGAGTCAGGTGTGTCACTGCTCGCCCACCACCCTTTGCACCAGGTGAAGTAGCATTTGCTGGTCCACCGGCTTTGGGAGGATCGCGATCGCGCCGGCCGCCACGAGGTGTTGCGTCACCTCGTCATCAGCGTGTGCCGTGACGAACACAGTCGGGATTCCCAGACCGCGTGCCCGCAACTGCTGTTTCACTTCGAGACCGGTCATTCCCGGCATCGCCACGTCGAGCAGTAGGCACGCGACGAACCGCAGTTCGCTAGATTCAAGAAATTCCTCGCCGGATGCAAAGGTGCGAACGCGAAATGCAAACGTTCCTAGGAACCTTTCGAGTGCTTCCCGGAAGGACTCGTCATCATCGACGATGGCAATGACCGGAGCCTCACGCACCGGAGCCTCCTCACGCGTCGCGCGATGCGGCTGCTTTCGGCGCGACATCCTGCAACTGCATGCCGTCATCAAGCGACTTAAGCCGAGACGCCAGAACAGGGGCAACTGTCCGGCCCCGACATGACTGCCTTCCAGCGTCACCTCTACCCGACCATAGCCGAGCCGGCCTTAGGCCGGCCAGATCGACCTTCGTTAGGCGAATTAGCCCTTGGTAGAGGGCGGCTAGCGCCGAGGGGGGAGAAGACTAAGCTCTTCCGCGATCCTCACTAACTGCGCGACGGAGTCCGCTTCCATCTTCCGCATGAGCTGTGCCCGATGCGCCTTCACCGTGGCCTCGCTGGTGTGGAGCTGCGCCGCGATCTGTTTGTTCAGCAGGCCGGTCACGACGAGTGTCATCACCTCACGCTCGCGTTGCGTCAGCGATTCGTACCGCCGTCGCAGCCCCGCCAAATCCGCCCACTGACGTCGTGTAGCGCGGTCACGATCAATCGCCTGCTGAACGGCGTCGAGGAACTGCTGGTCACGAAACGGTTTCGTTAGGAAGTCTACCGCGCCGGCCTTCAGGGCCTGCACCGTCATTGGAATGTCACCATGAGCGGTGATGAACACGATTTGGATCGGTGGATCCGTATTGGCAAGCTCACGCTGAAGATCGAGGCCGCTCAATCCCGGGAGTCGCACGTCTAGGACAAGGCAGCTCGGTGCGTCAGGCCGCTTGGTTTTTAAGAATTCTTGGGGTGTCTTGAACGCCTCCGCTCTGAGGCCCACCGTACCGAGAAGCCTCGTGAGGGCTTCACACATCGATGGATCATCGTCGACGATGAAGACGATCGCGTCATCGCCGCTCATGGCCGATCCTTCCACGCTGGCAGGACGAACTGAAAGGTTGCTCCGTGACCGGCGTTCGCCGTGCCCCACAGGCGCCCTCCATGGGACTGGATGATCGATCGACTTATCGACAGCCCCATGCCCAATCCGTCGGGCTTCGTCGTGTACAAGGCCTGGAAGAGACGCTCGACGTGAGCCTCCTCGAACCCAACCCCTGTGTCGTCCACGACAACCCGCACACCGGCGCCTGCGCCGACCTCGTGTCGATGCGCGCTCACCATCAACTCCCGACTCCGGTCGGCGACGTCGCGCATCGCCTCGACAGCGTTGGTCAGCAGATTCAGCATGACCTGCTGAAGCTGAATCCGATCGCCGAGAACCGGCGGCAGATCGTCCGCCAGCGACGTCCGCAGCAGGATCCGATGCCGCGCCACCTCTGGCTGAATCAGGACGAGCACGTCTCGAATCACCTGCCCGAGGTCGAGCGGTGTTCTGTCGACGTCGGATTTCTTCAGAAGTCCGCGCACGTGGGCAACGACCTCAGCCGCCCGGGTGGCATCCCGGATAATGCTGGCCACCGCCTTGCGGGTCTCGCTCAGATTCGGCAGATCGGTCGCGAGCAGGCGCAGGCAGGCATCGCCGTTGGTAACGATCGCCGCGAGCGGCTGGGTCACCTCGTGGGCAATCGATGAGGTCAGCTCCCCGAGGGTCATCACACGCGTGACGTGCGCGAGCTCGGCGTGGGCCCGTTGCAAGCCTTCCTCCGAGCGCTTTCGCTCGCTGAGGTCGAGGACGAACGAGACCGAGTGACTCCGCGTATCCTCGAACGCCGTGCCCCCGACCAGCGCCGACACGCGGCTGCCGTCCTTCCGGACGTACTCCTTTTCGTAGGTCGCACACCGGCCTGTCGACCGGATCTCCGCCGCGGCGCGCGCGGTCGCGGCGTGCCACTCGACGGGAGTTACCGTGGTCCATCGCAGCCGTCCCGACAAGAGGTCGTCGCGACTGTAGCCGAGCATGTCGAGAAACGCATCGTTGGCGTCGATGATCGGGCCGTCGAGATCCGTGATCACCACCCCGATGATGTTGGCGTCGACCAGCCGCCGGATCTTCGCTTCCCGTTCTTGGAGCTCGCGATACAGACGGCTGTTGTCGAGCGACATCGCCGCCTCAGACGCGAGCAACTTCAGGACAGCAATCCTGCCGGGCGTAAAGACGTTCGGAGCGAGCTTGTTTTCGAGATAGAGCAGGGCAACCAGCGCGGCCTGTTTCACGAGGGGCACGCAGAGTACCGAGCGGGCGCGCTTCGCACGGATGTACTCATCGGTGGAAAACGGGTTCCGTGCCGCAGCATCGTCGAGGATCACGCTCTCCTGGGTGCGCGCAGCGTAACGGACAACCGACTCGGGAAGTTCGGCCGCGGAGATGGGCACCTCGCGCAGATGAACCATCACGGAATTGCCGCTGGTGTTCGCCTCGGCGTGGATCGACAGCTCGCCACCGCGTGGCAGGACGAGCAGGCCACGTTCCGCGCCGGCGTGCTCGATCGCCGTCCGCAACAGCATCTCGACGAGCTTTTCCGGCACGAGCTCGCCCGAGACGGCCTGCGACACCTCGAGAACGGTCGCGAGGTCGAGGTGTTCGACCGGCGCTCGGATCGTGCCAGCCGGAGCAGCGGCGGCCTCTTCCTGCCTCAGCTGCGGGTAGAGCTGATCGAGCTGCCTGACCTTGCCATCAGCGCCCCAGCGGAGATAGCAGTAACGGGCATTTCGCAGATACGCATGCGAAATGGTCTCGAAGCCGCGTGCAGCGTAGAAGCGAGCCGCGAACTCGTTGGCCAGCGCTTCATTGTGGACAAAGTCGTTCTCGCGCGCTGACCTGATCGCCTCTTCGTAGAGGCGCTCGGCGTCCAGCTCCCTGTCTTCGAGGCGAGCGATCTCCGCGCCGACCAGCGCAGCGCGGTTTTCGAAATTCTCCGGGCAGTTCTCCGCCCATTCCACAAGCTGTCTGTGGTGGGCGGTCAAAGCCTGGACATGCTGCCGGTATTGAGCGGGGAACGCGGCGTCGCAGGACGCCGCATGGCTAAGCGCGCCATAAAAATGCGCTTCCGCCGTTTCAAAGAAAGTCGGCGATGTCCAAAGCAGCCGTTGCGCGTTCAATAATGCGTCAACGGCTGACGCATACTCCCCCGCAAAAAAGCGCGCTTGTAGCTTTCGAATCCAGTACCAGCACGCAGCGATCGCCAACACCGGGTCACTCGACAAACGGCGCTCGACCCGAAGTTCATCGAACCGCGCGTCGTTGAAGCAGCCGAATGTCGCCGTCAAGCCTCGGAGTGTGCGGATGAGCCCAAGAGCTGCGCGGTGATGATGTCGATCCCGAGACCGAAGCGGGCTTTCTGGGCAAACTCGAGGCCTTGCTCGGCTTCGTGCTGTACGTGAACGAGCGGATCACCCGCCGCGAGAAGGTTCGTAATCAGATTGTGGCAGCTATATGCTCCGAACGTGAGCTTGCCGATTGTACTCGCGTGATCGACGGCGCGACGCATCAGATCGCGGCCAGTTCGCACATGATGGTTCCATGGCAGGATGTGAATGCCGAAAGCGATATACGTGTGGGTCTCGAAGCGCTTCAACCCCCGCTTTTCAACCAGGTCGTAGCCAAGCCGGCCGAACCGAAAACCCGCCTTGTAGTCGCCAAAACGCCGTCCGGCGATGCCGCCCAGCCAGACATACGCGACACAGGACGCATCGGCATTGCCATATTCCAGGCTGAGATTGACCATGCCGCAGATGGCCACGGAAAGCAGGTTTGCATCTGTACATACCGCAGGCGCTACGACCTTCCTCAGAACATCTAGCGTTGCGACGGATACCGGATCGCTCATCAAGGGTAGATCAATGAGCTCCTCGATCTCGCGGCTTCCGAGCAGTGACCACGTCCGCTCGTATTCTCGTCGCGCTTCCTCTTCTGTCGGATGGGGCGACCACTCGATGCCCAGATCACGG
>QHWF01000243.1:0-5111 GCA_003222455.1 Acidobacteriota bacterium | reverse complement strand
GCTTGATCAATGGTATTGACGGCGCGGGATGAAAGCATCGTCAAGCGCGCCTCCGCGGCCGCCAGTTCGCCAGTCAGGAACTCGCACTGAGCCAGCTGCAACTCCAGCGCGAACATGAGGCCCGGCCGACGCTCCCACCAGTCGTCTCCCAACAATGCCGCACCAGCGACGAGATAGCTGATGGCTGAAACGTACGCCGTAGAAGACTTGGCGCGCTTACCCGCGATCAGGTTGAGCTCGGCCAGTTGCTCGCGTTCGTCTCGTGAGGTGATTAAGGTCGCCCCGCGGTTGAGCTGATTGACAATCTCGAAGATCGCCTCCTCCCGCTTCTCGGAAGGTGTGTGCGCCGCGAGCAGTCTCCCGATTCGAAGGTGGCCTTCGCCGCGCAGCGCCTCCGAGATCAGCGAATAGGCGGCTTCCTGAACGCGATCGTGGACGAACCGGTAGGCGACCGCCAGGCGCACGACCAATTCCTGACGGACGGCCGGCCACAGGGCCGTGTGGACTTGCCCCTCCGAAGTCCCGAGGGCGAGCGAAAGGGTCTTGATCTCGGCGGTGTTTCCCAGACAAGCCAGCTGCTGCAACGCCGTCTGCGTTTCGGCCGGCAGGCGGGTGACCTTCCCGACCATAAGGTCCACGACGTTGTCGGTGTATCCCTTGGCGTGAATGCGGTCGAGATCCCAGGACCAGCGCGCGGCATCATGATCGAAGGTGAGCATTTTCTCTTCGGCCAGCGAAGAGATGAACTGAATGGCGAAGAACGGATTGCCTCCCGTCTTCTCATGCACCAGTTGCGCCAGCGGCGCGGCGCGCTCCGACTCGGAGCGAAGAGCGTCCGTAAGCAGCTGCCCGAGGTGCTCTCGGGCCAGCGGCGCCAGCGTGATCTCTGCTACCTTTCCATCGGCGGTCTTGATGGCGTCGAGTTTCCGCATCAGCGGATGGGCGGCAGTGACTTCGTTGTCGCGATAGGCACCGATCAGCATGAGGTGCTGCAGATCCGACCGGGTCAATAGATCCTCCAGCAGATCGAGTGTTGCCGCGTCGAGCCATTGCAAGTCGTCGAGGAAAAGCGCCAGTGGATGCTCCGGCCGGGCAAAGACGCCGATAAACCGCCGAAGCACCAGCCGGAAACGCCGTTGCGCGTCCTGTGGCGGAAGCTCAGGCACCGGTGGCTGGTCTCCGATGATGAGCTTCAGCTCGGGGACGACGTCGACCATGAGCCGTCCGTTCGGGCCCAGCGCCTCCAGAAGGGCGGCGCGCCAACCGCTCAGCTCTGTGTCGCTCTTCCCGAGAAGAGGCCGGACGAGGCTCTGAAAAGCCTGAGCGAGCGTCGAATAAGGGATGTCGCGCTTGTACTGGTCGAACTTGCCCGCGGCGAACAGCCCGCGCGGCGGCACCAGCACCTTGTGCAGCTCATTGACGACAGACGACTTGCCGATGCCGGAATATCCGGACACCAGCACCAGTTCCGGCGTGCCGCTCTTGACGATGCGATCGAAGGACGCGAACAAGGTCGCGACCTCGCGCGCTCGCCCGTATAGTTTCTCGGGGAGCACCAGCTGGTCGGGTGTGTCGTGTTCGCCGAGCGGGAACTCGACGATCCGGCGCTGAACATTCCACCCGGCAAGGCACCGCCGAAGATCACTCTCGACACCGGCCGCGGTCTGGTAGCGTTCCTCGGCCGTCTTGGCGAGCAGCTTCATGATGATGGCCGAGATCGACGAAGGGATCTCCTTCAGCCGCGCGTCGGGCGGTACCAGATCTCGCGACGCTCCGTCCTATAGGTCACAAGGCCAACAGATTCGAGTAAAGAAACGGGGGCTGGGAGACGTTCTGCGATCGCATCGTGCGTGCCTACCCCACCTTTCCGAGGTCTGACGACAATAAGGACGCGGTGATACGCTCCGATTTCCCTATACCGAAACCGCGGAAAGAGCCCCGATTTCGTGCTTATTTCTGGGCGATAGACGTCCCGGAGAAGGCCGGACTGAGCAACCGGGAAGATAGGTAACAGAATAAACCGGCAACATGGGTGACACATTCGCGTTAGGGAATCTCTGAATAAGTCTTCCGTGGTTGCGCTGGCCGTGCTGTCATGAGGCGAGCCGCCGACTTGCACGGGAGGTACCGATGAAGCGAGCGCAGAGCACGCTGGCCAGCACCGGGTTCGAGAAGTACACGAAGACCACGCGGCGCGCGCAGTTCCTGGCCGAGATGAATCGCGTCGTGCCGTGGCGGGCCCTGTGTGCACGCATCGAGCCGGTCTACCCGAAGACGGGGAACGGGCGTCCGCCGGTCGGCGTGGAGCGCATGCTGCGGATGTACTTCCTCCAGCAGTGGTTCAATCTGTCCGACCCCGCGGTGGAGGAGGCGCTGTACGACTCGCCGACGCTGCGCGCGTTTGTCGGAGTCGATCTGGGCCAGGAACCAGTGCCTGACGAAACGACGGTCTGCAAATTCCGCCACCGGCTCGAGCAGCACGGGCTGGGCCGGGTGCTCTTCGACGACGTCACGCAGCATCTGCGCGCCCAGGGCCTGGCCGTCAGCACCGGCACCATTGTGGACGCCACGATCATCGCGGCTCCCTCGTCCACGAAGAACGCGACCGGCACGCGCGACCCCGCGATGCATCAGACACAGAAGGGGCGGCAATGGTACTTCGGCATGAAGGGCCACTTCGGGGTCGACAGCCAGAGCAAGCTCATTCATTCGGTCGAAGTGACGCCGGCCAACATCCATGACAGTCACGTCCTGCCGTGGCTGCTGCATGGTCAGGAACGGCGCGTGTGGGGCGACTCGGCCTATGCGGGGCAGGCGGGCGTGCTGAGTGTCTGCGCGCCCCACGCGCGGGAACTTCACCCATCGCCGGAGTGCGAGTCGCGCCACCAATCGGTGGAAGTCGCGGATCCGGGCCCGGGTCGAGCACCCGATTGGCGTGATCAAGCGCGTGTTCGGCTTCACCAAGGTGTGCTATCGCGGGTTGGCGAAGAACCGGCATCGCCTCGTGATCGCCTGCGCGCTGGCCAACCTCTTCATGGCACGCAGGCGTTTGCTGCGCCTGCAGGAGGTGTAGTGTCTCCAGTGACCGAGCGCCATGCGGTTGGCAGCCGAGCGGCCCACCCCAAGCCGGTAAGTCGCCTCCTCCTGCGCACTCCGAGCTCCCGGCGGCCTTAGCAATCACGCTCGTCATGACTTATTCAGACGTTCCCTAGGTCCGGATGATGTGATCCCGCTCGTCGACCCGCCCCAGCAGCACGTGGCAGAAGTGAATCGACCAGATCCCGTCATCGACCTCTTCAAGGCCCACCGGATGTTGCTTGAGCGCATTGGCCAGGAACAGCAGCCGCTTCTTCAAGCGGATGGTGCCGGCGTTGGTCACGCGCTTGACGAGGAAGTGGCCGGGATACTCGACCGGTGGCAGCGTGCCGCTGTACGCGCGGGGGGAGGGACGGTACAGCGTGGCCGGTGGGCGATCGTGCAGCGCCTCGTGAGGCCGCTCTTCGTTGTAGAGCCGGCGAAAGGCGTTGAAGGCCCGCTGCTGGGCGGCGAGGCTCGAGTGCGGCGGGCGGCACGCCTCCCCCTTGAGCGTCTTGTGCATGCGCTCATGCGCGCCGTTTTGCTGAGGGTGGGCCGGCAGAATTCGCTGGTGCTGAATGCCGAGGCGCAGCCACCACACGTTGAGTTGCGAGAGGCCGTGGATACCGGTCGTGGCGAACGGCACGCCGTTGTCGGTGCGAATGGCGCGCGGCAGCCCGTACTCGCGAAAGAGGCGATCGAAGACGGGGCGGACGCCCTGGCCCTTGGTCGAGAGCAGGCCGTGACAGCCGAGCAGGTAGCGCGTGTGCTGGTCTGCAACCGTCAGCGGATAGCAATAGATGCCATCCCGCGTCCGGAAATGGCCCTTGAAATCCGCGGTCCAGAGGTCATTGGGCCGTTCCGTCGTCGGGGGCACGATCCCGGGGTGGGTGTAGTGGCGCCGGCGTCGCCGTTTCTTGACCAACCCCCGTCGGGCCAGCAGGTCGCCGGCCGTGCTCGTGGCTGGGATCTCCAGTTCCGGTTGTCGCCGCTTCAGCCAGGGCAGGATCTTGCCGGGGCCCCAGCTCGGATGCTGCCGGCGCACGGCGCAGATCGCCGCCGCGATGTCGCCCGCAATCCGATGCGGGCAATGATGAGGAGCCCGGCTCCGCTCACGCAGCCCGTCCGGGCCCTCTCCCTCGTAGCGCGCGATCCACTTGTAGCCGGTCTTTCGGCTGACCCCGTAGCGCTCACACAGCTCCATCATCGAGTACAGGTCGCGCTCCCAGTCCGTGACGAACCGCATGCGCTCTTTCATGGGTGCCGTCTCCCTCCAAGGCATGCTCACCTCCCGGTGAGCAGCCTAGGTGGTGTCACCCATGTTCCCGGTCTGATGTGTTACCTATGTACCCGGTTTGTACCACGAGGCCGCCTAACGAGCCCTTGCAACTGACGGCAGCCACGATTCTATTCAGCCGGGCGGCGCAGTGTCTGGCCGCCGCAGCTGAAGGGTGGCGTTTCGGCGGCGCAGGAATCCAACCAGCATGAAGGTCTTGGTTACAGGTAGTGCCGGGCATCTTGGCGAGGCCCTGGTTCGCACGCTGCAGAACACGAGCCACGAAGTCGTTAGCCTCGACATAACGCCTTCACCCTTTACCAGCAACGTCGGGTCGGTTGCCGACCGCAGTTGCGTCAGGCAATGCATGCGGGGCGTGGACGCCGTCCTCCACGCGGCGACCCTCCATAAACCCCATGTTGTCACTCACAGTCGGCAGGACTTCGTCGATACCAACATCACGGGTACGCTCAACCTCCTGGAGGAGGCCGCGTCCTCCGGCGTCGCGTCCTTCGTCTTCACAAGCACGACCAGCGCCTTCGGCGAGGCGCTGACGCCGCCGGCAGGTGCGCCCGCGGCGTGGGTGACCGAGGACGTTAGGCCCGTCCCCAGGAACATCTACGGCGTGACGAAGGCCGCGGCGGAGGATCTGTGCGAGCTGTTCCACCGCAGCCACAGACTCGCGTGCCTCATCCTGAGAACGTCGCGCTTCTTCCCGGAAGAGGACGACAACCCGGCGACGCGCGTGGCCTACGACGAC
>QHWF01000974.1 GCA_003222455.1 Acidobacteriota bacterium | reverse complement strand
GCCGCTCGTCACCGATATCGGCGAGCAGTTGTTGATGTATCTGAGCGTGTCCGGCTTCTTCATAACCGTGGCACTCAGCTACACCGGCGGCCTCCAGGGCACCGGCGACACGCGCAGCCCGCTGTACATCTCGATCGTCTCGCAGATTGGCGTGCCGATCGGCTTGTGCACCGTCCTGCAGGCGATGCGCGGCCTCCAACCGGCCGACATCTGGCTGGCAATCGTGCTCGGCCATCTCACGCGTGCAGCGTTGAGCGTGCTGCGCTTCCGTCAGGGCCGGTGGCGTCATCTCACGGTGGACATCGAACCCGCGCGTCCGGCTCTCGGCTCTCGGCTCTCGGCTTTAGACTTTAGGCTTTAGGCTTTAGGCCGAAGCGCAGCGAGCCGTGTTTTGCCAGGAGCGTGTCCGACTAAGCGATGCCGCCGTGGAACGCAAAGGCCGCGAAGGCCGCGAAGAAATACTGTTCTTTCTTTGCGTCCTTTGCGGCCTTTGCGTTCGATCGTGACGTTCGCTCTGGAGCCAAGAGCCGGATTCCTTGAGAACGGTCCGCGTCACGCGATACGTCACGCCGCTGCGTGAAGGCGGCTCGCTGCCTGCCATCGTCGAGGCGGATGATGACGGGATGTACGTGCTGAAGTTCCGGGGCGCGGGACAAGGAGCCCGCGCGCTGATCGCGGAACTCGTCTCGGGTGAACTTGCCCGCGCGCTCGGCCTGCCGGTTCCCGAGATCGTGCTCGTCGATCTCGATCCCGAGCTGGCGCGCACAGAGCCGGACCCCGAAATCTCGGCGTTGATCCGGGCCAGCGCCGGCCTCAATCTGGCGCTCGATTACCTCCCCGGGTCGGTGATGTTCGATCCGCTGGCCGAAAAGCCTGCCGCCGATCTCGCCTCGCGGATCGTCTGGTTCGACGCGCTGGTGACCAACGTCGACCGGACGGCGCGAAACACCAACATGCTGATGTGGCACCGCGGCCTCTGGCTCATCGATCATGGAGCGACGCTCTACTTTCATCACACCCCAGGGTGGGAGTCCGGGCCCGATCGCGCACGCGATCCATTCCCGCTGATCAAGCAACATGTGCTGCTGCACAAGGCGACCCGGCTGGACGAGGTCGACGCGACGCTGGCGGCTTCGCTGACAGCCGACACGATCACCGGCGTCGTCGACTTGATTCCGGGCGCATGGCTGTCGGACGACGCCTCTGAACTCGAAGCAGCCCGGTATCGGGCGGCGTATCGCCGCTACCTGCTCGACCGGTTGACGTCGCCACGATTGTTCGTCGAGGAGGCGGTTCGTGCCCGCTGAGTACACCTACGACTACGCGATCATCCGGGCCGTGCCGCGCGTCGAGCGCGAAGAGATGATCAACGTCGGCGTGATCCTGTCATGTCCTGACGCGGCATTCCTCGAGGCGAGGATCGAGCTCGACGAAGCGAGGCTGCTGGCGCTGGATCCGACGCTGGACGTGGATGCCATACGAGCCCACCTCGCAGCCATTCCCGTGGTGTGCCGCGGCGGCGCCGAGGCTGGGGACATTGGCGGGCTGCCGCAGCGAAACCGGTTTCGATGGCTGGTGTCGCCGCGCAGCACGATCATCCAGATGTCGCCGGTTCATACCGGACGGACGACAGAGACGGATCCGGTGTCAAGATCATGGCCGCCGCTATACTGTCAGCAGATGGACGGCCGGCCGTACCTGATTGAGATCGGAACAGCCCTGAGCCAGGTCGGCCTCGAAGCGGTGCTCATTGGCAACGCCGCCGCCGCGCTCCAGGGCGCACCAGTGACGACCGTCGATTTCGATTTCATGTTTCGAAAGACGCCGCGGAACCTGCAGAAGCTGAAATCGCTCGCCAAGGCTCTAGGCGCCATGGTGCTGCGGCCGTACTACCCGGCTTCGGATCTCTATCGGGTTGTGAGAGATGATGGTTTGCAGGTGGATTTCATGGCGACCATCCATGGCATCCGCTCATTCGAAGGGCTCTGCGATCGCGCGCAGGCCGTCGCAGTCGATCGCGTGACGCTTCGAGTGGCGTCGCTGCACGACATCATCAGGAGCAAGAAGGCCGCACGGCGTCCACGCGACATCGCGGTGCTGCATGTGTTGGAGACCGCGCTTGAAGAAGCGAATCGGCAGAAAGAAACGACTGGCCGCCGTCGCCCGCGAAAGTGAACGCGATCTGCTCGAGATGATTCGGCGTTGGCAACTGCTCCCGGCCGGACGCCGCACGAACTTTCTGCGGAAGCGCATCGGCTTCCGAGGGTCGACGCTGTAGGTAGAGCGATCGCGCTGGAAGGGCGTCCGACTAAGAGAAGATGTTTCGCCGCTTGCGAGCATCGGGCTGTAAGGGTAGACTTCCGGTCGTCACTGACGGAGCCGTACGTTTGACAAACATCACGGCCGTTGTTCTGGCGCTTGCCGTAAGCGTCCCGGCACACGCACAATCGCCCAACCCGCTGACGAGCGGCGCGAAGTTCCATTACGGGATCATCAAGGGCTACGTCACGCGTGCTGCCGCGAAAATGCCGGAAGAACATTACCCGTTCCGGCCGACGCCGGATGTCCGCACCTTTGCGCAGTTGATCGGCCATCTGGCGGATGCGAACTACAGGTTGTGTTCGGTCCTGGCGGGTCAGGATCCGCCCATGGACGCCGGCATCGAAAAGAACCAGCACGCGAAATCTGATCTGATCAAGGCGCTGGACCAGTCGTTCACGTACTGCGATAAGGTCTATGCCGACATGTCCGACGAAGCGGGCAAGCCGATCGTCAAGTTCGACGCCGGGGGTGAAGGCTCGCGCGTGCCGATTCAGATGCCACGGCTGACGGTCCTGGCGTTCCACGCAGGGCACGCTTTCGAGCACTACGGCAATATCGTCACTTACATGCGCCTCAAAGGTGTCGTCCCGCCTTCATCGGAACCGCCCTTCGGGACGTACCGCCCCAAGGACTGATTGAAGCGGGGCGTCCGTCGGGGGAACCCGGTTGCCGGACTGACAATCCATCCGATCACGCTCAACAGCATGCTAT
>QHWF01000242.1 GCA_003222455.1 Acidobacteriota bacterium | reverse complement strand
AGTTGCGCCCGGTGATCGGGCTTGAAGCTCCCGGGCGTACACACCGATTCCAGCCAGTGGCTGAGATCTTCCAGCGCCTTGAAGGGATCCCCCGCGGGGATCTCGTCGAGGATCTTCCTGGCCGACTTGAGGTCGGCCATCGGATGATCGGGCTTGCTGTTCCCGAACAGATTCAGCATTAACCCTCCCGGACACGTCGCAGGGTCAGGCAGCTGCGTCTTCTTTTGGACGTCGATGCGGCCCGACTCGCGATCAACTTACTTTACTTCAGCCTCGGGCGCTGGGGATGGGTTCGACTCGGCGGGCGGGGCAGCAGCCGGTTTCGCCACGGGTTCCATCTTGCGAAGCGCCTCCAGGGGGACCTGAAGCGCCGAGCTGGGGTAACCGGCGTCGTCGAGCGCGCTCTTGTAGGCGCCCTCCAAGAACCCGATTTGCACGGCGCTGCCGACCACAAGCGTCGGCAACTGGATCTTCCCGGAAACCCTCTTCAGGTCCTCCCCGAGTTTTTGATCGACGACGCTGATCTCCTTGAATGGGACGCCGCGCCTGGCCAGATTCGACCGGGCGCTGTCGCAGGGCGCGCCACAATCCGGTGACGTGTACAGCGTGACCGGAAAATTCTGCGCCGCCCGCTGCGTCGCGTAGGGGAGATTCGAGGAGTCGGCGACATTTCCTCCCAACTTTTTCCTCTGCACGTCCTTCGCGTCGGGTGGGGGCGGAGTCTGCGTGTAATGAACCCTTCCGTTCTTGTCGACCCAACGATAGGCCTGCCCCAACGCACTTGCCGCAACGAGCGCCATGACCAAGCCAAGAGACAGAGCCTGTTTCATTTCGTCCTCCTTGGAACGATGGATGTCACGTCCAATCAATAATACCACCTGCGACTTGGGCCTCCGAGAGAACAACGGGCGCCCGTTCAAGGAATCGCGTCAGCCCGGAACTCCTGCGGAATACGACCCTTGGCGGAAACGCGAGCGCAACTTCGGCCATAGTATCATCCGGCCGGAGGGACAAGACGTGACCATAGATTTACGCAGGAGAAAGCTCGGCCTTGCCGCCGCAGGCACTTTGGCGCTCGATCTCCTTGCGCCAGGTGGAGTGCCAGAGTCCGCCGCAGCCGGACGGAAAACACGCATGGTGACCGAGCTCAGAGAGACCGTACAGTCACTGGGCTGGATCGGCGTCGAAGCGGGAATATTCAGGCGCCTCGACATCGAGCTTGCCTTCCCGAAAATCGGAACCGGCAGCGTCGAATCGGTGGCTGGACTGCACCGCGGAGAATGGGAGTTCGCGCAGACGGGCATAGTTCCGGTCGCGCAGAGCGTACTGGACGGGCACGATACCGTCCTCATTCTCACGCCCGTACAGAGCCACAAAGGCGGATTCGTCATGGCAAAGCGTGACATCAGAACTCCGGAGCAACTCGGGGGAGCCCGCGTCGGCGTTCTGACCAAGGAAGGGCCGAGCTCGACGGCAACTCGCTCCGTTCTTCAGCGGTGGGAAGTTTCAGCCACGTTGGTTCCCTTGGGAAGCTTCCAGGCAATCTACGCAGCGCTCGCGGCGGAAAGAATCGATGCGGGATACCTTCCCGTCGATCTGAGCTTCCGGGGCCGGCGGGAATTCGGCTGGAACGGCTTCCAAGGCGTGATCATCGGAATCCCGGGGGGCGTGGCCACCACGAGGCGCAACATCGCAGCCAACCGCGAGCTCGTTGCCGGCGTCGTAAAAGGATTCGTAAACACGATTCATTTCTTCAAGACCCGGCCCGAGGCAGCGGTGCCCTTGCTGCAGCGTTTTCTGCAATTTACAGACCGCGTAACGGTTGAAGAGTTGCGGGAATTCCACGCGCCGTTGTTCCAGACCGTTCCGAGACCGGCCGTTTTTTTCGGCATGCAGGGCCTGAAAGATTCTCTGTCCAACCGGTATCCCGCCGCCGGAAAACTGCAGCCGTCGGATATCGTCGACTCATCCTTCATCGACGAGCTTGAACGGGGCGGTTACTTCCAACGACTCTACAGCGGGGATGCCCGGGGTCGGTCCGGTTGAATCGCAGGCAACGGGGACATCTGAGGAGTGGCTTCGAGCATGGTGCTGGCGAGTGGACTCGAACCACCGACCTACTGATTACGAATCAGTTGCTCTACCAGCTGAGCTACACCAGCGTACACCGGAATCGCTACACCGGAATCGCGCGCGTCGACGAACGATTATAGCAGCCGCTCCCCGACGAAGGGGCGCGACTTGTATCAGGACTGCGGACGCGTGCGGATGATGATGTCGACACCCTCGGCGACCGTCCCCTTCGGCAGGGGTGGCAATCCGCTGACACGGATATCGTCGGCGGGCACATCGGTCAGCTTCCCGGTGACGACATCGTAGAAATGATGGTGCGCCGCGGTGTTCGGGTCGTACACCACTTTCGCCGGATCGATGATCAATTCGCGGATCAGCTTCTTTTTCAGAAACAGCTTGAGCGTGTTGTACACGGTCGCCTTCGAGGTCTCGGCGTGGCGCGCGTTGACGAGGGCGAGAATCCGGTCGGCAGACAGATGTTCGCCTCGCTCGAACAGCGCGTGCGCGATCTCGATGCGCTGGTGGGTGGGCGTTATGCCGTGCTGGCGCAGCAGACCGGCGACTTTTTCCCGGGAAAGCGCTTGACGATTCATAAAGCCGATTCTAGGACAAACCCTGGACTTCGTCTAATTCAGCCCAGAAACACGTCAACGGACCTCGGAACGCCGACGTGGCGCCATGCGCTTATTCGACCTTGCGGAACCAGTACGTCCGGATCCGGGCTTCGAACTTGAGGCTGCCCGGGTCCACAAACTTGGGCCCGAAACCGACCGTTTGTCTTTCGGTGCAAGTCGCCCCGCTACAGATGGTGGGGATGTACAAGTCCGGCGACGGGGGAAAGCCGCCGCCGGCGATCTGCGTCCAACGATCGCCCCCCGACAGGCCGGAGGTCGCGTTCAGCTCGTTGACCGCCGTCGCATCCTGGAAGTTGATCTCGTACACGCGCGCGATCCCGAGGTTGCTGCCGCAGTTCGCGCCGCCGGCAGTTGCCGAAGGCTGGTTGGTGCCGAAGAAAGTCGTCCCCGCGACCGTGATGGACGATCCGACCGATTTTTCGCCGGAGCCCAGCGTCAGCATCCAACCCTTGGAGCTGAGGAGATTGCTCTGCGCAGCGAGCAGCTGCGCGCTGCCCGGAGGACAAAGGGTCACGTCCTGCAAGCAGTCGTTGGTAGAGTCGAACAGATCCGCCTCGGTAATCGGGGCTATCGGGCTGACGTTCGCCGGATCGACATCGGTGAACTTGCGGTCCTTGAACATGTAATAGCGGTTGGTGACGGTCGCATCGAACGGGTGCTCCCGGTCGCCTGACCCGATCAGCACCGCGTCGAAATTGCCGTTCACGTCGCTCGAGGCCACCACGTCGGGCGGAAACAGGAACTTGCGTTTGTCCGATAGCGCCGTACCCGAGATCGCCGCGAGCTTGGTCGCCGCCCACAGCGAGGTGACGGCCGGGTCGACGTCCAGGCGCCACACCTGGCCGCCGGTGTCCGCCGCGTAAATCCGGTCCACGAATCCCTTGAGGCGGGGCTGGATGCTTTCCACGCCGGGCAGAGCCCGCGTGTTGTCGCCGTCCCGGTTCAGAATGACCACGTCGGCCGGAATCGCGTATTGCATGTCCGGCACGCGCAGGTTCGCCGCGCCGTCCGCCCCGAAACGGAACAGCAAGTTGCCGTTGGTCGCATCGACGATGAACACGCCGCGCCCCATCGAGCGGTTGACCGTGGTAGAGGAAGTCCCGGCGAAGGTGCAGCTTCCGCTCGAGGTGAACGTGACCGACCCGCCGGTCTGGGCGGTGACGCTGGTTGCGGCCCCTCCCGGGCTCGAGGCGTCCGGCGGCATGGACGTGATCAGGCAGGGTTGAAAATCTTCCACTGCCGGATCGTAGCCGCCGCCGAAAATCAGCACAGGATTCGAAAACGCCCTGAGGAAACCTACCCTCGGCTCGGACCAGGTCTGGCCCAGCTCCTCGAAGCCGCTGTCGCAGCCCACATTGTCGGTCAAATTCGGGCAACCGCGCTTCCACATGAAAACGGGGTTGGCGGGATCGCTCACGTCGAGCGCGTAGATCACGCGACCGCCGCGGCGCATGCCGAGGAAGAGCCTGACCTTGTCGCCGTCCGAAACAAGCAGCTTGCGGTCGCCGTTGACGTCCAGGGTGTAGGCGCCGATCGGCCCGTCGAAGAAGTAGTCGCGCGGGACGCCGGGCGAAACCGCGCCGATGGGCGGGTCATTGTCGCGCAGGCGCTTCAGCCTGCCGAAAAACTCCGACGCGACGAATCCCCAGGCCTCGCTGCCGCTGTTCGACGGAGGCGTGGGGTTCGCGGTGGTCGGGATTCCGCCGCCCTGGACCGCCCGGAAAACCCCGTCGTTGGTGCCGTAATACACGAACACGTCGTTGTCGCCGGTGTTGCTGCCGTTCGCGCCGCTGCGGTTGTAGTTGACCACCGCCGGCCGGGAATGCAGCACGTCTCCGTGCACCGAGGCGCGGATGTCGGTGGTGCTGGAGTTGGAGTTTTCATCCTGCTTGTTGTCCTGACCGCGCACCCAGTTGATGATGTTGTCGCGCTGGGCGGCGTCCGGGTCGCTCTTGCGGCCGGCGAGAATCTGGCCGGTGGCGTTGGTCTGGACGGTGATCGAGATCGGGCTGATTCTCCTGCTGGAGAGGATCGTTCCCGTGGCGGTGACCGCCGGATTCAGAGCAGTCACGTTTCTGGTCGTCGTCTTGGACACCGTGATGCTCGTCTGCCCCGATGCCACCGTCGCCGGCGTGAGCGCAGTCTGGACCGCAGCGCTGATGAACCTGAACTGCGTCGGATTGACCACGCTGGACACCGTGAACGTGCCGTTGTAAGCCGACTGGGCCGCGTTGGCGATGGTGACGGTGTCGCCCGCCGCAAACCCGTGCGCCGAGCCGGTGGTCACGGTCGCGGTGCTCTGGGTGGTCGCACTGCCCGAGGTAGGATGGGTGATCGAAGTCACGTTGTTCGTCACCGTCGAGCTTGCCGTGATGGCGCCTGTCGCCGAAACCGATTGTCCCGAAGACAGGGCGTAGGTAAACGTGCTCGCATCGAGAACGGTGATCGTATACGTGCCGTTATAAGCAGAAGGCGTCGCGCCCGCGATGGTGACGCTTTGACCGGAGCTGAAGCCGTGCCCCGCGGAGGTGGCCCGGGCAGTCGTCCCCGCGAGGGTCGAGGGCGAGATCAGGCTGTACGTAAAGGTGTTGGTGGTGGCCGAGGTGATCGTAAACGTGCCGTTGAACACCGGATCATTGGTGACCCCGGAGATCGTGATCTGGTTCGAGGCGGAGTACCCATGTGAGGGAAGCGTTGCGGTCGCGGTAATGCCGGCGGCGGTCAGCGTCTGCACCAGCTTCTTGCCGAACACCGTCTGCCCCGAGGAGGACGTGCCCGCGGCGGCCGACAGCCCGTAGGTAAACGTATTGGCGTCGATCTTGATGATCGCCGCGTCGCTGACGTTGTAGGCGGCGGGCGTGGCGCCGGTGACGTCCACGAAGTCGCTGGTGTTGAGACCGTGGTTGGTCGCGGTCGCCGTCCCGGTATTTCCGCTCGGCGTCGACGGCAAGGTGTACTGGAAGCTGCTCGCGGTCGCGCCGAAAATCGTGAAAGTGCCGTCGTAGAGCGTCGGGGTGGCGCCGCTGATGGTGACGCTGTCGCCGTTCGAGAACGGGAACGACGTTCCATTCGCCGTCGCCGTCGTGCTGCCCAAGGGCGTTTGGATGGTCGCCACCGGGTAAGTCGTATACGCCCCGAGTATCGCGGGGGTGATGGCGGCGTTGCTGGTGTCGAAGGCGGTCGCCGACAGGGTGCTGCCGTTCGTGCACGTTCCGGTGCAGGTATACAGCTTGCGCGCGGTCTGGGAGGTCGGGAAGGCGATGCGCGAATGCTCGGCGACGCCCCCTTTC
>QHWF01000241.1 GCA_003222455.1 Acidobacteriota bacterium | reverse complement strand
GTGTGGAAGCTCTCAATGGTCTTGAGGCCCCACGCCTGCCCCTTCTTCCGCTCGATCTCGGTCCAGACGACCGGCTGCCAGTCAGGGGCGAGCATCAGTCGGGCGCCGGCATTGTCGACCTCCACGCGGTTCCCGCCCGGCTCGTAGACGTAGAGAAAGAATGTCTGCTGGATCGCGTGCTTGTGCGGGCCCGTTTCGATGTGCACGCCGTTCTCGAGAAAGATGTCCGCCGCGCGCAGCACTTCTTCGCGCGAGTCGAGCGCGTAGGTGACGTGGTGAAAACGTCCCACAGCGCCGTAATGGTCGGCCGTGAATGCCACGTCGTACGTTTTGTTGTTCGAGGTCACCCAGACGCCGGCTTCGGCGCCGCTGTCGAGCACGATTTTCTCGGTGACGCGCAGCCCGAGGACGTCCTCGAAGAACACGCGCAGCGCCGTCACGTCCGACGCGAGCAGGTTCAGGTGATCCAGCCGGCGCACGTTCACGCCCCGCGCCGGGAACCGCATCGCCTGGTTCTTGAGCGACGGCGTGAGCTCGGGCGGCGGCTGGTACCACTCGGTCTCGTAATAGATCTCCATGTGATGGCCGTCTGATGTCGTGAACGCGTATGCGGGGCCGTGGCCGAGATCGCCGTCCGTCCACCCCTTTCCGTAACCGGCTTGCTCGATGATCCCGACGCGGTGCTGCAGCGCCTCCGGGCTCGTGGCGCGGAACGCGAAGTGCCCCATGCCGGCCACGTTCGACGCCGTCAGTTTGAGCGTGTGGTGTTCATAGTCGTCCCACCCGCGCAGGTAGACCGACTCGCCGCGGCGGCCGCTCTCGGTCATGCCCATCACGTCGACGAAAAAGTGCAGGCTTTCGACGGGCTTGGGCGTAAGCAGTTCGACATGCGCCAGGTGTGCGATGTCGAATGAACGAAGTGTTGATTTCACCAGTCGATTATTGTCCGCATCACGGTATTGCCGAAATCGTGCCGGCGCGACCGCGGCGTGCTCCTGCCCGTTGGCGACGTACGGGTTGTGACTATGGTAATATGACCACAGTCATGAAGGCCGCTGCGAACACGATCTCCAAATCGCAGTTCAAGACGCGGGCGCTCGAGTATTTCCGCGGGGTCGAAAAGACGCGCAAGCCTCTCATCATCACCGACCGCGGCAGGGCCGTGCTGAAGATCGTTCCGTTCTCCGACGATCCGCAGGAGGTGCTGGAAAAGCTCCACGATTCTGTCGTGAGGTACGACACGCCCACCCAGCCGGTTGGCGAACGCGATTGGGAAGCGCTTCGTTAATCGTACTCGATACCCACGCATGGGTGTGGTGGCTCAACGCCCCGGACACGCTTCCCGCGCGCGCACGGCGGGCGGTCGCGCAGGCTGCTGTCGATAGCGCGATTTACATATCCTCGATCAGCGCGTGGGAAGTGATGCTGCTGGCGGCGCGGAATCGAGGCGTTGCCGTTCCTCCATTTCGTGCCCGTCGATAACCCGATTGCCGTCCGGTCGGTCCGCCTGCCGGAGCCGTTCCACAACGATCCGGCGGACCGAATCATTGTGGCGACGGCTCTCACCATGGGTGCGCCGGTGGTGACGAGCGATCGAAGGATCATCAGATATCCGCACGTCCAGGCGATTTGGAAGTAATTTAACTTTAACGAAGGTCCGCCTCAAAGCCCTGCACTCGTCGGTCCGAGGCGGAGCTTCGTCAAAACTGTCGAAAGGCGACGCGCCTGGTGATCCCCTCTCCTTCGACGATCGTGATGATGGCACCGGCCTGAACCTCGCGGAATGCCGTTCCCAGACCGAAATGCGCGCGCGTGTCGTTCTGGCCCAGGTAGCTGGATCCGGCTTTGATCTCGCGCACCTGAGTGGTCCCTCCGACGGTCATGACCACTCTCGCCCCAATGGCGTCGCGATTGCTCCGCTTTCCCACCAGGCGAACCAGAAGGGCGTTGTTCCGGTTGCCGCCGTCGTTCCGCAGGAGATCGGCGGACTGACCGTTGCTGGTCACCAGCAGGTCGAGGTCCCCGTCATTGTCGACATCGGCGACGGCAAGCGCTCGACCGACCTTCTCCACGGCGAAGCCGCTCCCTGCCGAACCCCCCTCCTCGACGAAGCGGCGTCCGCCGGCGTTGTGGAACAGCAGCCGGCGCTGCGCATACTTCGATCCGGCGCGCACCTGCGCCGTGTTGTCGACGACGTGGCCGTTGGCGATGGCGACGTCGAGCCGGCCGTCGTTGTCGTAGTCGAAGAAGGCTGCGCCGAAGCCGACGAACGGCAGCGTCGGGAGCGCGAGGCCGCTCTCGCTGGTCGCATCGACGAACAGCCCCCGGCCCAGATTGCGAAACAGCGTCGTCGTCTCGAACTCGTGATTCGTCACGATCAGATCCAGCCGGCCGTCGCCGTCGTAGTCGCCAAAATCGGTGCCCATGCCCGCGCGCGGCTTGCCGTCGTTGGCGACGGCGACGCCGGCAAGGAGCGCCCCCTCGTGGAACCGGCCGTGGCCGTCGTTGCGATACAGCGTGTTCGGCAGGGAATCGTTCGCCACGAAGATGTCGGGCCAGCCGTCGTCGTCGTAGTCGGCGATCACGACGCCCAGGCCGTTGCCGCCCGATGACGAGATGCCCGCGTCCACGCTGACGTCAGTGAACGTGCCGTTCCCGTTGTTGTGATACAGCACGCTCGACAGCGGCCGGTAATTGAGCGGATGGCAGTACACGCGCAACCGGCGAGCCGGATCGCCGCAAAAGCGGTTGTTGCCCGTGCCCGCGCCGACGTCCACGTACCTCGTGACGAACAGATCGACGAAGCCGTCCTTGTCGAAGTCGGCGAAGGCGCAACTCGTGCTCCAGCCCGAGGCGGCCACGCCGGCCGCGATCGTTGCGTCGCGGAAGCTGCCGCCGCCGCCATTTCGGTACAGCCGGTTGCCTCCCACACCCGTGACGTACAGGTCCACGCGGCCGTCGTTGTCATAATCGGCCGCACAGGCGCCCATCCCATATTCCCGGTGGGCGATGCCTGACCCCGCGGTGGCGTCTGCAAAGGTGCCATCGCCCCGGTTGCGGTACAACCGGTGTCGCGCCGCGGCGTCCTGGCGTGCGGCGGCGAGCGAGCCGCCATCGACGAGAAACAGGTCGACCCAGCCATCGCCGTCGACGTCGAAGAACAATCCGCCGGAACCCATGGTCTCGACCAGGAACTTCTGCGCACTGGCGCCGTTCACGTGAACAAAGGCGAGGCCCGCCGCCTTCGACACGTCCGTGAAGGCGACGGAACCGCTGGACGGCGCCTGACGAGAATTCTGTGCCCGAACGCCTGTCAGCAGCACGAGCAGCGGCAACGCCAGACCGGAGCCGTACCCGAACGCGCGGCGCCTCACCGGTTTCCTCCCAGACGGCGAATGCGTTCTTTCCGCATCTGTTCGTAGGTCGCGTGTTCGCGCGCGCTTTCGCCGGCGCGTCCGAGCTGCGCGTACTCTTGCGCCAGCCGACGGTGGAGCTCCGGCTCATTTGCGCGCGCGATCGCCCTGGCGAACGCAGCCGCCGCCTGCTCGTGACGGCCGGCTCGCGCGAGCGCTTCGGCGAGGCTCGTCGAATTCGACGCCACGTCAGGTTCGCGATCGACGATTTGCTGCCAGAGCGCCGCGGCTTCACCGTGCCGGGCTTCCTGCGATCGCAACGCGGCTTCGATCTTGAGCAGATTCACTTCGTAGGCGCGTCGCGACTCTACGATGGCGTCCGCCTGCAGCCGGCGGGCGACGTCCATCTGACGTTCCCCTTCGGCCTCGTTTCCGGCGCGCAGCAGTGCCGCCGCGAGCCCGTAGCGCGCCGCCGCATGATTGGGCTGCGCGTCAACGGCATGCTGAAACGCCGATGCCGCCTCTCCGTAGCGTTCTGCCGCGAGATGAATCTGACCGATGTTCACGTGCGCCGCCGCGTCAAGTGGATCGATGACCGCCGCAATCAGGAACTCGATCAGTGCTTCGTCGTCGCGGTTGATCGTTCGCAGCGCAGTTCCGAGCTCGTTATGCGCGGCGGGATCGTTCGGCGCCAGATCGATCCAATGCCGGCACGCGTCGACAGCGGCGGCGCCATTGAGTTCGCGGGCATGCCAGCGGGCGATGGCGGCGAGCAGTCGGTCGGCGCCGCTCACGGGGTCCGATGCCAGCGCGCGCTCGAATTCTCGCCTGGCGTCGACGTCGCGCTTCAGGACCTGATACAGCCGGCCGAGCCGCCAATGTGCCGCGCCCGAGGCGGGCATGACGGCCAGGGTCTCCCGAAGGGTTCGCTCGACGAGATCGAAGTCCTTGGTGTCGGCCAACACATCCGCGAGAGCGATGCGCGCGCGTTCATCGGCCGGGTTCAATCGGATCGCATCGCGGAGATGTTCTGCGGCCTTCGCGGGTTGCTCATCGAACCAGTACGCGTGCGCCAGGATCCGATGCGCCTCCGACGCCTCGGGCGCGACTTGAACGGCGGCCACCAGCGCGCGAATGGCGCCGCCGAGGTCCCCGTCACGCAATGCGGCGGCGCCCTGCCGGAACGTCTCGAATTGCATGGCGCGATCGGCCATCAACGGATCGCCGCCGATCGCGGCACGGAACTGGACGATCGCGTTCTCGTACCTGCCGGCGGCGAGATCCGCAAATGCCCCGCCATAGCGGACTGGTGCGAAGACCGGGTCGCCAATCGGGTTATCGTCGAGCAGCGACAGGTGGATGAAGGGCGTGATGCGGGCAGAATCCCGCTGTCGTACCCGCGCCTCGACGGCCGCCGCGACTCGCAGGAACGCGCGTTCGCGCTCCAATGCAGACGCGCGAGCATCACGAAGAAACAGATAGGTCCTGGCCGGATCATCTGGATCGATGTTCCACGATCGACGCTCGGCGTCGGCAGCCGCCGGTATTTTCCCGGCTGCCTGGTACGCCAGCGCGCGAAACAGGTGGATGTCGGCGCGGTCCGGAGCCAGCTGACTGGCGGCGTCGAACTCGCGCAACGCGTCGTCGACGCGGCCGCGTTCAAGCTGCACGGCGCCGAGAGCGACGCGCATGGCCGCTTCCCCCGGCGGTTGCAGGCCCGGCAGCCGGCCGAGAACCGACGTCGAATACGAGCGAACGGCCGCGTCCCATCGAACGAGACCGGTCTCCATCGCATCGACGCTCGTTCGCAGCCGAACGCCCTCGTCCCCGAACAGTCCGGGAATGTTCTCGAGGAACTCGATCACGGCCGAGGCGAAGGGCTGTTTTGTTTCGAGGGATTGTGCCGCGGCAGGCGCCGGCGGCGGACCCAGGAGCGACGCGACGATAACGAGAGTCAGCGGCCGCATCGACAAGAGAATACGCCGCGACCAGTCTTTTGTAGTGTCCGGCTTTAGCCGGACCAGGGGGCCGCATGAAGCGTCGAAGGTCCGCCTGAAGGCGGACACTACCGATGTTTTTTCATGACTACCAATCGAACGTCACGCTGATTCTGGCCAGCCGCGCCTGGAGCACCGATGTCGGGCTCGGCCACGTGACGTTGGGTGTGAACACGCCGGAAGCCGAATAGGTGCCGAGCAGCGAGTTGTACAGGAGCACGGCATCGGAATTGAGCACGTTGACGATGTCCAACGCGACGTTGCTCCGCGTCCGGCCGGCCTTGATGATCTTGCCAATGCGGAGATCGAGATCGTTCGCGCGATCCCCGTACAGCGTTTCGGGCGCGAGAACGCTCAGCGTCGATGTGGTCGCCGAGCTGGCTAATGTCCGGCCCAGCGATTGCGCGATCGCCGACCCGGGGCCGGACGGATAGTTGACCGTGGCGGCGAGCGCGACGCCCGGCACGCTCGAAAACGTCCCGCTGAACAGGACGTCCGCCTTCGGGACCACATACGTGCCAATGGCTTTCACCGTGGTCAACCACGGCTGCGCCGACTCGCAGAACGGGTTGGTCGCTGTGGGACCACCAACCGTGACAGTAAATTCCGGCACGTGCGCAAGCACGTCGCATGAGTTGCTGTAGACCCTTCCGGTGCTCGTGCCTCCCTGCATCGTCAAGCCGTTGTGGACGCGCGCAGACACGTTGACATCGACGAAGTTCGAATGTCTGACGTAATGGCCGAAGTCTTCCACCAGCCTCGTGACATTGTTGTTCTGGCCGAACAACGTCGGGACCACGTCGACGAACGGGCCGACCTGATAACCGCCGGCGTTCGGCAGCCGTGAATCCGCCGGCGCTGTGACGAAGTACTGGCCATAGCTCGAGGAAGTGGTCAGCAGGTTGTCCGTGGCATCGACGAAATGCTGCCACCACCGGCGGTAGTAGCCCACCTCGATCGACGTCCGCGGGAGCACCTCGTGCTGAACCGAGACGCCGAATTGCCAGTCGCTCGGACGCACGCCCCAGCCGCTCAGCAGCGACGGATCGAGCGTCGTCGTGGCCTTTGCTTTTCCGAAGTTCTGATCGCTCCAGGCGCCGCACAAATCGCCGCCGCTCGAGCGGAGATCCTGCAGAGCAGGATTCATCAGATCGCAGTCAGGAATGTAGTTCCCGTTTGCATCTGTCCATGCTCGAGTCGTGTTGATTGAGTTCTGCCCGGCCGCGACCAGGCGCTGAACCGGGTTCATGGCGGTGTACCGCCCCTCGTTCGTCGCCGGCGCCAGATACTTCCCGATATTCACCTTGAGCGACGTCTTGCCGTTTCCCGAGACGTCGTAGGCCACGCCGACGCGCGGCGAGAAGTCGTTATACCCGAGGATGCCGTCGGTCCGGTCGAACGAGATGGCGGTCGGGAGGAATCGATCGGGACCTATCTGCTGCGGCGGAAAATAACTCCACGCACGATCGAACCGGAGCGCGGCCTGAGTGGTGACGCGGCCCAGCGTCCAGGAGTCCTGCAGGTACCCGGCCGCGTATTCCGTCCGGACCTGCCGCGTCCAGGGACCGGAATCCATCGTCAACTGGTTGGGAACGCCGTTGAGGAACCGGTAACTCAAACGCTGCGTGTTGTTGACGATGCCGAACAGCTGATCGATATCGCGGTGGAACGCGCCCTGGTACCCCGCCTTGACGTTGTGCGCGCCGGTGACGTAGCTCGCCGAGAAGTTCCACGTGTGCGCGCCAATGCGACCGTTCGGCCAGTTCGATGACCGGTACTTCAGATTCGAGAGGCCGGTATTCGGAATGAGCCCCTGTTCCTGCACCCGCACGAGATCGCGCGTCGGATTGCCCGGCCGTTCGTCGTATCCCCAACGGGACGCGTAGACGCCCGCCGCGGCCTCGAGCAGCAGCCGGCTCGTCACCGGCGCTTGCCATTTCACCTGCT